>JAJXTK010000553.1 GCA_021783935.1 Myxococcales bacterium
ACGGCGTCGCGACCAAGCGTCGCGAGGAGCGCGAGCGGGGCGATCGTGGGCCCGATCCGTCGGGGCGTTCGGCAGAGGTCGGCGCTCGCGACACCGAGACCCCTGCCGCGTGACGGCTGCCCCGAAGCGGCCTCGACCCCTCGACGCGCGAGGCGTTCGCCTGCGCGAATCGGTGTAGCGCGCAACGAAGCGCGCCGCGTGCAGCCGGTGCATCGGGCCCGGCGCTCAGAACGCCCGCATGGTATCGCGCGCTGGCCCGGCGACGCGGTGCGCAAGCCGCGCGCACGCGCGATCCGATCTGGCGGCGTGACGAATCGCGACTTAGGGTGGCCGCGCCCTGGGTCGCCGAGCGTTCATGCGAGCGACGGGGAACAGAGAGCTCGAAGGGAGCGCATCATGTCCAAGGCTGTCGATTCATTCATGGCGGAACTCATCGCCAAGAACCCGGCGGAGCCGCAGTTCCATCAGGCCGTGCGCGAGGTCGCCGAGTCGGTCATGCCGATCGTCGAGACGACCCCGGCCTTCCGACAGGCGAAGATCCTCGAGCGCATGGTCGAGCCCGAGCGGGTGATCATGTTCCGCGTCCCTTGGGTCGACGACAAGGGGCAGGTCCAGGTCAACAAGGGCTTCCGCGTGCAGCTGAACAGCGCGATCGGCCCGTACAAGGGCGGCCTGCGCTTCCACTCCACCGTCACGCTCGGCGTGCTCAAGTTCCTCGGCTTCGAGCAGACCTTCAAGAACGCGCTCACCGGCCTGCCGATGGGCGGCGGCAAGGGGGGGAGCGACTTCGACGTGCGCGGCAAGAGCGACCTCGAGGTCATGCGCTTCTGCCAGGCGTTCATGACGGAGCTGTTCCGCCACATCGGCCCGGACACCGACGTGCCGGCCGGCGACCTCGGCGTGGGCGGCCGCGAGATCGGCTACCTGTTCGGGATGTACAAGAAGCTGCGCAACGAGTTCACCGGCGTGCTCACCGGCAAGGGGCTCGACTGGGGCGGCTCGCTCGTGCGCACCGAGGCCACCGGCTACGGCACGACCTACTTCGCCGAGGAGATGTTCAACCTCAAGGGGGACTCGCTCAAGGGCAAGACCTGCATCGTCTCGGGCGCCGGCAACGTCGCGCTCTACACGGTCGAGAAGGTCACGCAGCTCGGCGGCAAGGTCGTGGCGATCTGCGACTACGACGGCACCGTGCACGATCCGGCGGGCATCGACGCCGAGAAGCTCGCGTTCACCAAGGATCTGGTGTTCAACCGCCGCGGCTCGCTCAAGGAGTACGTCGCGAAGTACAAGGCCGGCTGGATCGAGAAGTCGCAGCCGTGGTCGATCCCGGCCGACGTCGCCTTCCCGTGCGCGGCCGAGAACACGCTCAACGGCGACGACGCGAAGACGCTCCTCAAGAACGGCGTGAAGGCCGTGGTCGAGGGCGCCAACATGCCGAGCACCCCCGAGGCGATCGAGGCGTTCCTCGCGGCGAAGATCCTCTTCGCGCCGGGCAAGGCGTCGAACGCCGGCGGCGTGGCGACCTCGGGCCTCGAGATGGCGCAGAACGCGATGCACCTCGCCTGGACGCGCGAGGAGGTCGACATGCGCCTGCACCAGATCATGAAGAACATCCACAAGACCTGCGTCGACGTCGGCCGCGAGGGCGAGTGGGTGAACTACCAGGTCGGCGCCAACCGCGCGGGCTTCCTCAAGGTCGCCAACTCGATGATCGCGCAGGGCGTGGTCTGATCGAGTGATTGCGCAATCGGCCCTCCGCGCCAGGCCGGTGCGGAGGGCCGAGGTGTTTTTGGAGTGGCTCCAGCGGGGACGCTCTCGCCGGCCCGCCCTTGACTCGAAGCGTCCCGCTACGCTAGCGCTAGACTCAAGCTTTCGCTGCATCGATTCCGAGCGGGAGGTGCCATGATGCAGTCTCGAAGATTCGGCCTTCTTCGGGCAATCGTGGTTCTGTCGCCATCATGGTTTGGTTTCGGGTGCTCCGTTGGCGCGGCACTAACCGACCTGCGCGATCCTGTCGAGCACTCAAGAGCCGCGATCATCCACGGGACCGATGCGAGGACTCGCCGACAAGACCGTCAGTACGTCGGCAGGATGCACGTCGCAATAGTTCGGGCCTCGAGGGCTGCGCATGACGCGCTTCTCGTTCGGGCCCGACGCGCTCGAGATGCCGGCCGTCATGGGGCGCGAGGCATCGTCTTCGTCGCGACGAGAGGCGGGCAGGCGCAGGCGATTCAGGCGCTGCCGCCCTCGAGTTTGGAGCGCGGTGTGCTCGCGAGTTGCAGCGAGGGCAGAGTCCTCGAGGCTTCCGGGATCCCAGCGCCCGTCACCGCCGGGAGCGCGCGTCTCGGTGCGACGCAGACGTTCGCGATCCCGAACGTGCTGCCGATCGCCAGCGGCGTTACGCAAGGGGCGACCGCCCCGCTGACGTTCGCGACGCCGGCGTCTGCGGTGACGTGCACCTACCGCGGTGACACGTTCGCGAGCGACGGCCTCGCGCTCGACGGTTGCTCGGATGGCTCCCGCGCGGGCTCGCTCGCGAGCGCCTCCTCGCTCGACCTGCGTGTCACGAGCGGGAACATCCGAGTCCGCGCGAGGATCTCGCCGTGCGAAGCGCACGCAGAAGCCTGCCACACGGTGCTCTCCGACGTCGCGTGCGGCCTGTGATCTCGCGTGCGTGGGTCGCGCTTGTTGCGGCCGCCTCCGTCGGTTGCTCGCGGTGGACGAGCACCAGCGTGAACGCGCAGGGTGATGCGGCCGCCGATTCGACTGTCGATGCAGTCGCCGACGTCCCGGCGGACGCAAGCGCGGATACGGACGCAGATGCATGCATGGTCATCACACTGGGCGACGCAGGCCCGTTCCAAGGCCAGTGGACCAACGTTCCGTGTGCCGATCGGTGCAGCGAGCGCATTCCCGTTGACGTGAATGCCTCCGTGCCGATTCTCCAGTGGATCCCGTGCGCAAGCGGGCGCGCCGGCTGCTCGAGGCTACTGGTTGATTGGACGCCCTACCGCGGGGCGACGATCACGTTCGACGAGCCGGAGGGCGTGCGCTTGGTTCATGGCGCCGCAGTGGCGACATACAATCGATTCTATCCGTCGCGCGACTTCGCACCATATCCAAACTATGCGATGCAGGTCGTCGAACAGGTCGGCTCGCGAGCGCTCGGCGCGGTCGCGGCAGATCTCACCGATCTTTCGAGTTACTGTGGTCTCGCGCTCGCTGTTGGAGAGTCCGGGCTCTGCATTTCTGGCAGCAAGCCGAACGTCTACCCCGATGCCGGCGAGATCCTCTCGTGGTCTGGCTGGACGGACCTGTCGAGCTTTTCGCCAGCGCTGTTCGTCGACTTCCCATCGCTTGGCCTCACGCAGGGGGTTGGGCAAACTGGCTTGTTGTCTGTCGGTAACGACCGCCTCGTCTTCGGGACAGAAGCCCCGATCGGGATCGACATCTTCGATCTCGCGACGCACGCCGTTACCGTGGTCTCGAAGCCCTCGCGCCCCTCCGCCAACTGGCCAATCGCCGTCGCGGGCGGTGCGTACGATCGCGCGTCGAGCCCGCCCTCCGTCATCTTCGCCGCCAACGACGGCAGCTGGCAGTCGCTGGTCACGCCGATCGCGCCGCGAATCCCGAGCGGCCTCGCCGTCGATCGCTCTAGTGGCGAGGCCTTCGCGTGGGTCGAGTGCGTGCCGCAACCGACCGGATGCACCCAGACGACGCTCTGGACGTCGCCGTACGCGACGAGCGCTGCCGCTGTCGTCGCGAAGAAGGTCGCGGTGCTTGCCGATCCGCTCGGTGGCGGCGGCTTCGAGATGATCGCGAATCGCGGCGTCGTGCTCACGCTCTCCACCGCGACCACGGCGATCATCACCCGGTTGTCCGACGGCGCGGGTTGGACTGTGACCGCGGAGCCAGGCGATCAATTCGTGCAGCCGCTCTGGGTCGACGACGACGAGGTGTGGCTGCTTACGGCGGAGGCTGGGCTGACGAGCGCGCACGCGTACTCCTCGGGGGTCACGCGCATCCGGCGCGACACGCTGGGGGTCCCGGATATGGCGTCGGGGCTGTAGCGGGATCTCCGGCGTCGAACGCCTTCGCCCGTCGCCGCTCGCAGGAGTCACGCCGATCGTCTGGCTCGACGTCTGCGATGCCAGCGACTGGGCACCGGCCGCGACGGGTAGGTCACCAGGATCAGGTGATCGAACGACGAGCTCGATTCCTCGACGCTTCCTCATCGATGGCTGTTCACCGGAACGAACTCCGGGGCTCGGCCAGGATTCGGCGGCCTGGCCTGCTCGCCGGGGTCGAGCACGCGGCCTCGAAGGGTCGGGATCCCGCCCTGAGCGCGATCGTCGCTGTTACAGCCCCCATCCCCGCCCTTCCCCCGCGGTGCGGGGGAAGGGAGATCGCGTGGCGCGAACGCGCGCAGGCAACCGTGCCTCGGCGTGG
>JAJXTK010000554.1 GCA_021783935.1 Myxococcales bacterium
GCACGTGCTCGACGCCGGGCGTCGCGCTGACGTACTTCTCGAGGCGCCACGAGATCGTCTTCTCGACGTCCTTGGCGGCGAGCCCGGGCGCGAGGGTGCCGATGACGAGCACCGGCGGCGTGAGCTCGGGGAAGGTGTCGACGCTCATGCGCGGCGTGACCACCGCGGCGAAGACGAGGGCGAAGATCCCGAGCACCAGGCTCGCGAGCGGGTTTCGCAGCGACAGCCCGGTCACAGCGGCCTCCCGTACCCCCCGCCTCGCCTCGATGCGCTGGTCGACGGGGCGGGCGCGGCCTCGAGCCGCTCGATGACCGGGTCGCCGTCGGAGAGCAGCGCGGCCCCCTCGACGACCACGTGCGCGCCGGCGGGCAGCGCCGTCGGATCGAGGTAGAGCGAGCCGGCCCCCTCGCCGATCTCGGCGACCTCGCGCGCGTGCGCGAGCCCCCCTTCGACGACGAACAGGTGCGCCTTGCCCGCGCGGATCGTCGCCGCGTAGAGGGGCACGACGACCGCGGGGGTGGGGGCGCCGACGTCGAGCTCGACGATCGCGGTGGTGCCGACGGCGAGCGCGCGCGTCGGATCGGGCACGTCGACCTCGAAGTGCACGGTGCGCGTGCGCGGATCGGCCTTGGGTGATCGGCGCGAGATCGGCGCGACGAGCCGCCGCGACGCCGAGGTGAGGTGGATGCGCACCGAGACGCCGTCGCCGGCCGCGTCGAAGTCGGCCTCGGGCGCGTCGGCCGTCACGCGCACGGTGTTGCGATCGACGATCGAGAGGATCGTGCTCCCGGGGCGCACGAACGCGCCCGGGTCGACCATGCGCGTCGCCACCTCGCCGTCGAACGGCGCGCGCAGCACGCAGTCGTCCACGAAGAGCTGCGCCGCCGACACGCGCGCCTGCATCGAGAGCAGCTGCGCCCCCTCCGCCTCGTCCTGCGCGCCGGTGACCTCGACGTCGTTCTGGGCGATGAAGCCCCCCTCGAGCAGCTCCCCCTTGCGGCGCGCCTCGTCCGAGAGCGCGCGCTTGCGCGCCTGAATCGCGCGCGCCTGCATGGCGGCGGCCCGCATCTCGGCGTGCGCGTTGCTGCAGTCGAGCGTCGCGAGCACCTGGCCGCGCGTGACCGCGGCCCCGGGGCGCAGGGACACGCTCAAGACGTAAGCCGCGAGGAACTGCGGCCCGACGTCCGCCTCGATCCACGGGTCGACGCGCCCGACGTACAGCCGATGGGCGCGATAGGCGCCGTCGAGGGCGGCGACGACGGTGACCGGACGCGGCGAGCCGCCGAGCGCCACGTGGTTGACGGCGCGCTCGGCGTGGATGACGGTCGCTGCCCCCACGAGCAGCACCGCCGCGGTCGCTCCGAGCAAGACGAGCGCGACGCGACGCTTGGATCGACGCGCGTCGACGCCTGCGCCGCCTTGGATCGGCGCCGGGAGAGATGGGCTCGCTGCGGCCATGGTCGCGCTCGCCGTCAAGGCAGCAAGAAGCACTCCGGTGCTCGCGCTCGCGCGCGCGGCGCGCCGTACGTCTCGGGCCTCGAGGAAGACCCTCGCCGGCGCGCTCGCCTCGTGCCAACCTCGAGGGCGATGTTCGATCTCCAAATGTCCTGGCCGTCGCGCAACGCGCTCGGTGAGTCGAGCATGCGGTCGCTCGTCGCCAAGATCCGCGCGGCCGACGGCGAGCCGCTGCTGTTGCGAGGCACCTCCGAGGCCTTCTGCGCCGGGCTGAACCTGCGCGAGGTCGCCGCGCTCGACGATCACTCGGTCGAGCCGTTTCTGCGCCTGCTCGAGGCGCTCATGACGGCGCTCTACCTGTACCCGGGCCCCACGGTCGCGTGCATCGAGGGGCCCGCCATCGCGGGCGGCTGCGCGCTCGCTCTCTGCTGCGACGCGCGCATCGCGACGACGCGATCGGAGGTGCGCATCGGCCTGAACGAGGTCTCCCTCGGCCTGCGCTTCCCGCCGAAGCTGTTCCGCATCGCGCGGCGCCGCGTGCCGGTCACCAGCCACGAGGAGGTGCTGCTCGGCGCCGAGCTGTTCGACCCCACCGGGGCGCTCGGGGTCGGCCTCGTCGATCGCATCGAATCCTCGCCGCTCGAGGCGGCCAAGCAGAGGCTCGCGCAGCTCGCGGCGCTCCCGCAGGAGGCCTACGCGGCGACCAAGCTCGCCCTGCGCGAGCCGGACCTCGAGGTGCACGCCGAGGAAGACGGGCACTTCTACCGCGACGCGATCTCGACCTGGACCTCGCCCGCGCTGCGTGCGCGCATCGCGCAGCTGCTCGGCAAGGCCAAGCCGTAGCAGGCTGCGGCGTTTCTCCGAGACCGGCCGAGCCTCTCCTGCGGCACGCCACGCCCTTGCGCGCGATCGACCACAGTCTGCTGACGGTCACGGGTTCCGCAGGTCGTTTCTCAGCGGCCCGCTAGCGCCACCGCCTGCGTCGCGCGGTCGCGCAGGCCGCGAGCGCGCCGAGCCCGATCGTCGCCGCGAGCGACGCGCCCGCCGAGCCTCCGCGGCGCCCCGGCGCCTCGCACCGGCAGCCGTTGCCGCTCGCGGCGCTCGCGGGCGGGTCGGCGCTGCACGTGCTGCTCAAGCCGCGCCGCGGCTGATCGTCGCACGCCGCCACGCGCGTCGGCGGGTAGGCCGCGCAGATGCCGCAGACGTCGTCCTGCTTGGGGACGCGCATCGAGGTCTCGCCCTGGTCGTAGCGCGGGAACATGGTCGCGTCGGTGTGGCTCGGCTGCGTGTGCGCGAGCCCGAGGAAGTGGCCGGCCTCGTGGGTCACGATCGACCGCAGGTCGTAGACGACGCCGGTGTCGCTGGTGGTGATCTTCGCGTTCGCCGGGTTGGAGTTGATCTCCATGTCGGCGTCGTAGATCTCGCCCGTCTGCACGTTGTAGGTGACCGTAGTGAGGGCGAGGGTGACGTCGGCGTCGGGCTTGGGGGTGCCGTCGCAGTTCACCCACGCGTGGTCGAGGAAGATGATGGTGTTCGAGTTGCCGCCGAGCTTGTTGTACTCGGCGCACGCGCACGCGACCGGACCGAGATCGTGCGCCTCGATCGTCGGCTTGCCCGCGCCGCGATCGCCAGCCGCGCACGCGAGCGGATCGGCGGGGCAGTCGACGTTCGACCACGCCGCGAAGGCCTCGGCCATCACCGCGCGCGCGGTCGCGAGATCGACCTGCACGCTGGCGTCTTGCTGCACGTCGTAGCCGACGCAGCGCGACGCCCAATAGAGCGCGAGCCCCTCGTCGTCGCATGGCTTGGCGGTCGTCGGCGTGAACGTCTGGCTGGTGGTCGTGCGACACCAGGCGTCGGCGTCGGCTGCGGCCGCGAGCGCCGCGGCGAGCGCCGCCGCGCCGAGGAGGTGCCTACTTCGCGGCACGCTTCGCCCACGCGGCGCGCAGCGCGCTCGTCGCGTCGGCGAGCGCGCGGCCGTCGAGCGCGACGTGCGCCGGCGGCGCCATGACCCCCGCGCGCGCGACGAGCGCGAGCCCGTCGAGGTGCGCCTCCACGCGCGCGACCTTGTCCTTGCCGATGACGACGCGGAAGGCGCCTTGCGACATGCCGACGACGGTGCGCGTGCCGGCGGCGACCGTGGTGCCCGCCGGCAGCGGGCGCAAGAACAGCAAGAGGGGCGCGTCGGTGGGGAGCGTCGCCTCGCCGGCCACCTGCTGACCGATGCCGTCGACCACGCCGCCGAGCGTGCGCACGACGAACGTCTCGCCCGCCTTGCCGGCGCCGGCGACGTTGGTGTCGATCGCGACCGTCGTGTACGTGATGATCTTGCCCGACTCCCAGCGAGAGAAGCGCGATTTCGGGATCGCGACCACCACGGCGTCGGCGCGATCGACGAGATCCTGCACCGTCAGCGCGATGGCGGTCGAGGCCTCCGCCGTCGCCTCGAGCCGCGTGATGGTCATGGGAATCACGGCGCCTGCCGCGAGCGCCATCGCGATCGAGCGTGCCCTGCGAAGCATGCGACAAGCGTAGCAGATGGGGCCGGAAGGCTCCCGGGTCGCGCGGCGTCCCAAGTCGCGTCGCGCTCGACGCGGCCTCAGCGCCCGAGCGCGCGCAGCACCGCGGCGCGCATCGCGTCGCGCGCCTCGTCGGTCACTCTGCGCGACAGGAAGATCGACAGGGCGCGTGCCCCCTGCTCGACCAGCATGCCGACGCCGTCGACGGCGCGCAGGCCGAGCTGCTCGGCGCGCGCGAGGAATTCCGTCGTGCGGCGCCCCGCGGGCGGCCGGTAGACCAGGTCGTAGGCGATCGCCCCGGCGGCGATCGGCGCCCGCGCGAGGGCCGCGGCGATCGGCGCGCCGTCGTCGGTGCCGGCCATCCCGGCGCTCGTCGCGTTGACCACCAGATCGAAGCCCGCGGCGGGCCCTTCGAGCGCGAGCCACGAGCTCGCGCGCGCGTGGCCGAGCGAGCGCGCGAG
>JAJXTK010000555.1 GCA_021783935.1 Myxococcales bacterium
TTCGCAGCGAGCGGGCTCGCGCACGCGCTCATGCCCTGGGGCTCGGCGCGCAGGAGCTCGCCGCGCCGCCGCCGCTCGAGGCCGACGCGGTGTCCGGCCGCGCGGTGCGCGCGCGCCTCGACGACCTCGGCGAGGCCTTGCGGGCACGGCTCGGGCGCGAGCTGCGCCGGACGCGCAAGCACGCCGCCGTCGACGAGCACGCCCACGACGCGCGCAAGACGGCGAAGCAGCTGCGCTACGTGCTCGAGGCGCTCGACGAGCAGGCATTTCGCGAGGCGCTCGGCGCGCTGGAGGCGCTGCAGGATCTGCTGGGAGCGATGCACGACGCGGCGGTGGCGCGCGACCGACTGCGGGCCGAGCACGACGAGGCGCTGGCGCGCGCGACCCGCGCCGAAGAGCGCTCACGGCTCGCGCTGCACGTCGAGCTCCCCGCGGCGTGGCGCGCCGTGCGCCAGGCGCTCGCTCGCGACGCGCGCTGACGGGCGCTACTGCTGCGGCAGGTTCGACTTCGCCTCGGCGAGCGAATCCGCGTCGGTCGCCGCCAGCTCGAGGTGCAGCGGCGCGTAGGGCTCGCTCTGGAAGACGCGCGTCATGCGCAGGCGGGTCATCTCGAGGATCGCGAGGAAGGTGATCACGTAGTCGAAGCGCGTGACGAGCCCGGAGAACAGCTCCTCGAAGGTCGTCTTCGGGTGGTGCTTGAGCACGTCGCACAGCTCGTGGATGCGCTCGGTGATCGTGATGCGATCGGCGGTGACCTCGTGCTGCGGCTCGATCTTGGCGCTCTTGAGCACCGACTGGAACGCCTCGAGGAGCTTGAAGATGCCGAGCTCGGCCAGGGGCGCGGTCGCGGACGAGGCCTCGACAGCGGTCTGCGGGCGGGCGAAGACGTCGCGACCGGCCAGCGGCCGCTCGCCGAGACGCGCGCCCGCGTCCTTGTACTTCTGGTACTCGAGCAGCCGGCGGATGAGGGCCTCGCGCGGATCGATCTCCTCGCCGTCCTCGCCGATCTCGACGTCTTGCGTCGGGTCGGGAGGCAGCAGCTCGCGCGATTTCAGGTGCGCGAGCGTCGCAGCCATCACGAGGTACTCGCTCGCGATGTCGATCTGCAGCACGCGCATCATCGAGAGGTACTCGAGGTACTTCTCGGTCACGAACGAGACGGGCAACTCGACGATCGACAGCTCGTGCTTCTGCACCAAGTGAAGCAGAAGATCGAGCGGCCCCTCGAAGGCAGGCAGCGTGACCGTGTAGGTCGCCTCGCCCCTGATGGCGCCGAGGGACTCCGCGTCGGGAGACTTGGCGAAGTCGCCCGAGGGCCCCTCCCCTCGGGCGCCCGCGCTCGGCTGCGCCTTCGACTTCGCCATTCGGTCGCGTGTAGTCGCGGCCGGCCAGGGCGTCACCCAGGCAGCCCCCACGGGCGCCGCCGCGCCGGCCGTGGCATGAGGGCGCCATGGCGACGGCGGCACGCGCGGGCGACGGGCTGCGTGCGCGTCTACGCGCGTGGCTCGGGCGCATCCTGCGCGAGCACGCCTCGCCCGCGCGGTTGGCCTCGGCGTGCGTCGTCGGCGCGATCGTCGGCTGCACGCCGTTCTTCGGCCTCCACTTGCCGCTGTGCCTCGGGCTCGCTGCGCTGCTGCGCCTGAACCGCGCCGCGACGTACGCGGCGGCG
Organism: Myxococcales bacterium; assembly: GCA_021783935.1. Classification (GTDB taxonomy): domain Bacteria; phylum Myxococcota_A; class Polyangia; order Polyangiales; family JADJMO01; genus CAIXWQ01. Next base: position 1,670 of record JAJXTK010000555.1, read on the forward strand.
AACATCTCGATCCCGCCCATCGCGCCGTTCCTCGCCGTCGCATCGATCACGGTCGGCGCGCGGGTGCGGCACGCACCGCTGGTCGCGCTCGACGTCGAGCAGGCGCGGCGGCTCGAGCCGTGGGGGCTCGCGCGCGCGGCCTCCGGGCTGTTCGTCGACTGGGTCATCGGCGCGCCGATCGTGGGCCTCGCGCTCGGCGCCGTCCTCGGCGGCGTCGTCTACGTGGCGGCGTCGCGCCGCACGGGCGAGGGGCGCGACCCCTTCACGATTGCAGCCGACGGTGTGGCCGCGCGCTTCGCCGCCGAGCGGCCCGGCATCCGTCACTACGTGCGCTGGAAGATGCGGCTCGACCCCGTCTACCGCGCGGCGCTGCGCGCCCTGCCCGAAGGCGGGCACCTCCTGGATCTCGGCGGCGGCCTCGGCATCCTCGCGCAGCTCGCGCTCGCGCTCGACCCGCGCCGCACCGCGTGCGTGGTGGAGTGGGATCACGAGAAGCTCGAGGCCGGCCGCCGCGCGGCGCGGGGGCTGACGATCGAATGGATCGAGGCCGACGTGCGCGAGCACGCGCCCGCTCCGTGCGACGCGATCGCGCTCGTCGACCTGCTCCATTACTTCGACGACGACACGCAACGGAGGCTCCTCGCGCGCGCGACCGAGGCGCTGCGGCCCGGCGGCCTGCTCTTGGTGCGCGACGGTGACGCCCAGCGTCGCGGCGCCAAGCTGACCGGGCTCGTCGAGCGCGCCGCCGTCGCGATCGGCTGGAATCGCAGCGCGAATCGGCCGCGCTTCGGCTCCATGGAGGCGCTCGCCGCGCGGGTGCGCGCGCTCGGCCTCGACGTCGAGCTCACGCCGATGGCGGGGCCGCTGCACCCGGGCAACGTGCTGCTGCGCGCGCGCCGCCCGAGCGAACCGTCGCCGGCCGCGCGCGCGTAGACATGCCGGATCGCTCGCTCCCGCCGGTGCTCGGTTCGCTGCAGCTCTGCGCCGTGCGCGCGGGCTCCACGCCGAGGCTCCGTCGCGCGCTCGGCTTCGCGCGCGATCTGGAGCGGCTCGGGGTCGCGGTCGCCCTTCCGATCGTGCACGATCTCGGGCTCTTGCTCTCGACGCCGCGCGCGCGGCTCGAGATCGCGCCGCGGCGCACGCTCGTCGCCCTGCTCGCGGGGCACCCTGACGGCGCGCAGGCGCACGCTGCCTACCTCGTCGCGATCGGCAGGCTGGCGGCCGACGAGACCATCCAGGCGATCGCGGCGCTCGACCCGTCCGACGACCTCGTCGTCGCGCTGCTGGCGCGCCTGCTCGCAGATCCGAGCGCGCCCGCCAGGCCCACCAGCGAGCGCCAGGCGCTCGCGTCGGCCGACCTCGAGGAGATCGAGGCGCAGCTGCCGTTGCTGTTCGACCGAAGCGCCCTGCCGCGTGAGCTCGCCGCGCTGCGGCGCTTCATCGCGGACGTCCCGCGCTACTCGGTGATGCTCGACACCCTCGACCTCGACACGCTGCGGCTCTTGTCCATCGTCGGTGCCGCCGGGGACACGCGCGGCGCGGGGATGGCGGCGCCCCTCGCGGGGCTCGCGCAGGTCGAGCTGCTCGCGGCGCTCGGCTCGCTGCAGGCCGACGACGTCGTCGGCTTCTCGCTCGAGCTGCTCCCTTCGGCGCTCGAAGCACGACGCCGGCGCGCACCGGGGACGTGGGCGGTCGGCGGTCTTCAAGGGCTCACGCGGCGCGGCTCGATCGACTCGATGGTGCTGACCGAGCTCGCGTGGGACGACGAGCTGCTCGCGCGGCGCATGCTCGACGACGAGGTGCTGTTCCACTCGCGCGAGCGCGCCGAGGAGCGCGCGCCGCGCGTGCACCTCTTGCTCGTCGACGCGTCGGCCTCGATGCGCGGCGACCGGACGACCTTCGCGCGCGGCGTGGCGATCGCGCTCGCCACGCGGCTCGAGCTCGAAGGGGACGAGGTGCGCATTCGCTTCTTCGATCGGAGGCTCTACGAGCCGTTCGGCGGGCGCGGGCGCGGCGGCCTCGCGGCGTCGCTCCCGCGCGTGCTGACGTTCCGCGGCGAGCGTGGGCGAAACCCCGAGCGCGTGCTGCGGCAGCTCTTGGGCGAGCTCGACGTGCTGCGCGCGCGCGAGCGGCGCTCGCCCGTCGTGCACCTCGTGACCCACGCGGCGTTCTACGCCTCGCGGGCCACCGCGCTCGAGGTCCGCGCGCGCGCCGCGCTCTTCGCCGTGTTCATCACGCCGAGGCCGGAGGCGGGGCTCGCAAGCGCCGCGCCCATCGACCTCGAGTGGCTCGACGTGCTCGACGGGCACTGGACGGTCGATCAAGCCACGATCGCGCACAAGGGCGCGCGCGCCGTGCGAGGCAAGGAGCTCCTCGCCGCCATGCACGACGCGGCGCGCGAGCGGCATCCGACGCGGCCGACGAGGGGGCCGTGAGCGACGCGGCGCACGAGCTCGCCGCACGTGGCCTGGAGCTGGTGCGCGCCGGCCGAGTCGATGCAGGGCTCGCGATGCTGCGCGGCGCGCTCGCCGACGTCGCTCTCGCCCCCTCCGACTACGACGACGTGCTCGCGACGACGCTCGAGGCGGCGCACCAGGCGAGACAGCCGCGCGTGCGCGCCGCCATCGGGTGGTACCGAGGCCAGCCGCTCGGCGCGGCGCGCGCGGTCGCGCGCGCCGGCGACGCGCGGCTCGCCGGCGACGAGGCGGCGGCGGCGCGCGCGTTCGAGGAGGCTGGGCTCCTCGCGCACGCCGCCGTCGCG
>JAJXTK010000556.1 GCA_021783935.1 Myxococcales bacterium
TCGCGAGCTGCCCGTCGGCCTCGGCGCGCTTGATCGAGCGCGCGATCTTGCGCGAGCGGCGCTCCTCGCCGAGCTCGAAGATCAGGTCGGCGAGCGCCGCCTCGTCGAGGTCGGCGACGAGCTCGCGCGCGGTGCGCCCCTGCGAGCGATCCATGCGCATGTCGAGCGGCGCGTCCGAGGCCTCGCGGCGCAGGCTCATGCCGCGCGCGGGGTCGTCGAGCTGGGGCGAGGAGACGCCGAGGTCCGCGACCAGCCCGTCGACGCCGGGCTTGCCCGCCTGCGCGGCGATCTCGGGCACGATGGCGCCCGCGTCGCCGAAGCGCGCGCGCACTGCCGCGAAGCGCTCGCCGAAGTGGCCGAGCCTCGCGCTCGCGGCGGCGATCGCGGCCTCGTCGCGATCGAGGCCGACCACGCGCGCGCCGGCGCACGCCGCCAGGATCGCCTCGGCGTGCCCGCCGCCGCCGAGGGTCGCGTCGACGTACAGGCCGCCGTCCTTCGGCGCGAGCGCGCGCACGACCTCGTCGCGCAGCACGGTGACGTGGTGGAAGGAGGGCGGCGTCACAGGCCGAGCTCCGCGAGCTTGCCGGCGAGGGCCGCGCGCTCGTCTTCAGTGGTCTCGATCGCCCGCGTCCAGCGCTCCTTCGACCAGAGCTCGGCGTAGCGCCCGAGGCCGGCCCAGAGCGCCTCCTTCTCGAGCCCCGCGTGCGTGCGCAGCGACGGCGGGACGAGCACGCGCCCCTGGGCGTCGAAGGTCACCTCCTGCGCGGCCGAGACGTAGAGGCGGCGGAGCTTGACCACGCTCGGATCGAAGCGCGGCAGCCGCGAGAGCTTCTCTTCGAACGCGCGCCACTCGGCGAGCGGGTAGGCCACGAGGCACGGATCGAGCGACGAGGTGAGGACGAAGCGATCCTCGCCGGCGGCCGACAGCGACTCGCGAAAGCGCGCGGGGAGCGCAACGCGCCCCTTCGCGTCCATCGCGTGTTCGTGCTGCCCCTGCCACATGGCGTTCGGATCTCCGGGCTCGGGCGGCGGCGACCGGAGGGAGAGCGCCCCCCGCGCAGGGGCCTCTCACCACGGTTTGGCACTTTCCACCACGAACCGCCCCACCCTAGAGATCGTTGGCGCCACCCGTCAAGAAGGTGGCCCCGGATTGTGGTTCGATGTAGGCGCCGAATTGCCGGGGAGAGCGCCTCATGCTGCGCCGCGTTGATCACAGGGTGTGGGGAACCTGTGGGGGGCGTCCGCGCAGCCGTTGCGGCCAGCGGCGCGCTGCTGGCGTTCGACCCCGCGAACGCGATTGCCGGCCCGCGGGCTCGCGGGGCGCCGCGCCGTCCGGTCAGCCTGGCCTCGCGATTGCGAGGTCCGTGACGTGATACCCGACATCCGCGACGGGCTCGGCGCAGCCGAGGCCAAGGCGCGCCTCGAGGCCGAGGGGCCGAACGAGATCGCGCGCGACCGCCCGCGCGGGGTGCTGAGCACCATCCTCGCGGTCGTTCGCGAGCCGATGTTGCTGCTCTTGCTCGCGGCGGGCGTGCTCTACCTCGTGCTGGGCGATCGCGGCGACGCGGCGACCCTGCTCGCGTTCGTGCTGCTCGTCATCGGCATCACGATCTTCCAGGCGCGCCGCACCGAGCGCGCGCTCGGCGCGCTGCGCGATCTCGCGAGCCCGCGCGCGCTGGTGATCCGCGGCGGCGAGCGGCGGCGCGTCGCCGGGCGCGAGGTGGTGGCCGGCGACCTGGTGGTCCTCTCGGAGGGCGACCGCGTGCCGGCCGACGGCGTGCTCGTCGAGGCGGCGAATCTGCTCGTCGACGAGTCGCTGCTCACCGGCGAGTCGGTTGCCGTGCGCAAGGTCGCCCACGCGGGCGAGCTCCTCTCTGCACCCGAGGCGCGGCCGGGGGGCGACGATCTGCCGCACGTCTACTCGGGAACGCTCGTCGTCGGGGGGCACGGGCTCTGCGTGGTGCGGGCGACCGGGGGCCGCACGGCCATCGGCCGCATCGGCGGGGCGCTGGCCGAGGTCGCGCAGCCGCGCACGCCGCTCCAGATCGAGATCGATCGCACGGTGCGGTGGATCGCCGTCGGCGCGGTCGGCGCGTGCGCGATCTTGGTGGCGACGCTCGCGGTGACGCGAGGAGACCTGCTGCACGCACTGCTGCCCGGCCTCACCGTCGCGATGGCGCTGCTCCCCGAGGAGTTCCCGGTGGTGCTGACGGTCTTCCACGCCTTCGGCGCCTACCGAATCTCGAAGCATCAGGTGCTCGCACGACGGGTCCCGGCGCTCGAGGCGCTGGGCGCGGCGACGGTGCTCTGCAGCGACAAGACGGGGACGCTCACCGCGAACGTGATGCGCATCGTGCGCCTCGAGGGGGCGGACGCCCGCACGACCTTCGAGCTCGACGCCGCAGCGAGCCCCGCGCTGCCGGAGGAGGTCCACGACGTCGTCGAATACGGCATCCTCGCGAGCCAGCCCGACCCCTTCGATCCGATGGAGGCGGCCTTCCACGAGCTCGGCAAGGGCGCGCTGCGAGGCACCGAACACCTGCACGAGGGGTGGCGGCCGCTGCGTGAGTACCCGCTCGCGCCGGATTTGCTCGCGATGACGCACGTGTACTCGCCGACCGCGACCGGCGGCGCGGAGGGGAGCGCGCGCTACGTCGTGGCGGCGAAGGGAGCACCCGAGGCCGTCTTCGATCTGTGTCACCTCGACGCGGCGGCGCTCGCCGAGGCGCGGGCGCGCACCTCGGCGATGGCCTCGCGCGGCCTGCGCGTGCTCGCCGTGGCGCGCGCGGAGCTCGCCGAGGCGCCGCTGCCGGCGATCCAGCACGAGTACGACTTCCGCCTGGTGGGGATGGTGGGGTTGCTCGATCCGGTGCGCCCAGAGGTGCCGGCGGCCGTCGCGGAGTGCCGCGCGGCGGGCATCCGCGTGCTCATGATCACCGGCGACTCGCCGGAGACGGCTGCGGCGATCGGGCGCGCGATCGGCCTTCTGGACGCGGAGGTCGCCTCGGGCGTCACGCTCGACGAGACGAGCGACGAGGCGCTCCGCCAGCTCGTGCGCCGGACCTCGATCTTCGCGCGCGTGCGCCCAGAGCAGAAGCTGCGGCTGGTGCGCGCGCTGGCGGCCAACGGCGAGGTCGTCGCGATGACGGGCGACGGCGTCAATGACGCGCCGGCGCTGAAGGCCGCGCACATCGGCATCGCGATGGGGCAGCGGGGCACCGACGTCGCGCGCGAGGCGGCAGCGCTCGTGCTGATCGAAGACGACTTCGCGTCGATCGTCGCGGCGCTGCGCCTCGGCCGCGGCATCTACGAGAACCTCCGCAAGGCGCTCGCCTACGTCGTCGCCGTGCACGTCCCGATCGCCGGCATGGCGCTGCTGCCCCCCCTGCTCGGCGCGCCGATGGTGCTCGGGCCGACGCACGTCGCGCTGCTGCAGCTGGTGATCGACCCTGCCTGCTCGCTCGCGTTCGAGGCGGAGCCGGTCGACGCGGACGTGATGCGGCGGCCGCCGCGCCGAACCGACGCGCCCATCTTCTCGCGCCGCGTGCTCACCTTCGCGCTGCTGCAAGGGCTCTCGGTGCTCGTGGCCGACCTCGCGATCTACGCCTGGGCGCGCACCGGGGGGAACGAGCTGCGCGCGCGGACGCTCGCCTTCCTGACGCTGATCGCCGGCGACATCGCGCTCATCCACGTCAACCGGTCGTGGACGCGCGGCGCGCTCGCGACGCTGCGGACGAGCAACCGCGCCGCCCTCGTGCTCACCATCCTAGCGGCCGCGCTCCTCGTGCTCGTGCTCGAGGTTGCGCCGCTGCGCGACGCGCTGCGCCTCGAGCCGCTCGCGCGCTGGGAGTACGCCCTGGCGATCGGCGCCGGCGCCGCGTCGATCGGCTGGTTCGAGCTGATCAAGCGGCGCGTCGTCGGCGACGTCCCGCGCGCCGCGTCGTGAGCGTGAGCGGCCGGGCGGCTTCGCGATCGATGCGGCCCGTGCGACGCTGCGCGGATGGCGAGCTTGACCGCGCGCGCCTGGCGCGCCTTCTACGCGGACGAGCGCGCGGCGCTCGGCGAGGCGGGCCTCTCGCGCCTGCTCGATGAGGCCGACGAGGCGCGCGTGGAGCCGCTGCCCACTTCCCGCGCGCGGATCTTCCCGCACACGCGCCTGTCGGTCACCGGGCGCATGGTGGCGGCGACGGCGCTCGCGGTGGTGCGCGCGCGGCTCGAGGAGGTCGTCGCGATCGGCGTCTTGCACGGCGCGCGGCGAGAGGACGCGGCGCTCGTCGCCAAGGCGCGCACCGGCGATCCGAGCGCGCTCGCGCTCTTGCGCCGCGTGCACGATCCGAGCTCCCCGTTCGTGGCCGAAGAGTTCTCGCTCGACGGGTTCGCGGCGCTGCTCGCGGCCGCGGCCGCGCGCGAGGGGGCGCCGGCGCC
>JAJXTK010000023.1 GCA_021783935.1 Myxococcales bacterium
CGAAGCCCGGCAGTTCGCGTTCGAGGTGCGCGAGCGCCCGCTCCACGCGATCGACCTCGGCCTCGACCCCTGCGAGGCGCGTGGCCGCCTGCGGCCGTCGCGGATCGGTCGCGACGAGCGCGCCGGCGAGCAGCGCGCGCACGACGTACAGCTGGGCGTTGATCGCCGGGTCGTCGGCCACGGCGAGCGCGCGCGGCAGCGAGACGACCTGCCCGTGCACGCCGCCCTCGCCGTCGGTCGCCACGACGCGCACCGGGGCGCCCGCGACGATCTGCGCGAGGAGTGTCAGGTGACGCTCCTGATCGGCGAGCTTCGCCGCGCGTCGATCCGCGACGCGGCGCGGCCCCCCCTTGCCGGCGAGCCTCTGCAAGAGCGCCCGCGCGCCGCGGAAGGCGGCGAGCTCCCACTCGAAGCCGAGGTCCGGCGCTTCAGAAGGCAAGCGCCACGACCTCGCGCAGGGCGGCGGCGATCGCCGCGTCGTCGGTGAGCGGCTGCACGATCGCGACGTCGCACGCGCGTCGCGGATCGACCCCGGAGCGGATCAGCTTCGCCGCGTCGACCAACAAGCGCGTCGACGGCAGCTCGGCGAGCCCGAGCGCATCGAGCCTGCGGAGCTTCGCCGCGAGCGACGCGAGGCGCTTGGCCACCTTCGCGTCGCCTTGCACCTCGCCGAGGAGGATCTCCGTCTCGACGTCGGGCCCCGGGTATTCGAACGAGAGCGCGACGAAGCGCTGGCGCGTCGAGGGCTTCAGCTCCTTGAGCCCGCGCTGGTATCCGGGGTTGAAGCTCACGACCAACATGAAGCCGTCGGCCGCCTCGACCTCCTCGTCGCGCCCTTCGAGCACGACGCGACGTCGGTGATCGCTCAGCGGGTGCAGCACGACGATCACGTCGGGGCGCGCCTCGGCGATCTCGTCGAGGTAGAGGATCGCCCCCTCGCGCACGGCGCGCGTGACCGGCCCGTCCTGCCAGACCGTCTCGCCGCCGCGCACGAGGTAGCGCCCCCCGAGGTCGATCGCGGAGGTCTCGTCGTGGCACGCCACCGTCACCAGCGGCCGTCGCAGTCGCGCGGCCATCGCCTCGACGAAGCGGCTCTTGCCGCACCCGGTCGGCCCCTTGAGCAAGAGCGGCAGCCGCTGCCGGTGCGCGTGCTCGAAGATCGAGCACTCGTCGTGCACGGGCCGGTAGTACGGGACCGAGGGCGCCAGCGCGATCGCCGCGCTGATGGTCACTGCGCCGCCGTCGGCACGGCGCCCTCGACGTCGAGCTCGCCCGCGTCCTCGTCGGCGTCCGAGCGCACCACCTCGGCGCGCGGAAGGCCGTAGCGCACGAAGGTCACGATGAAGAGCGTGATGCCCGTCGTGAACAGCGTGGCGGCGAGCACGAGCCCGAAGAAGTGCACGTGCAGCGCCTTCTGCACGAGCAAGAAGTCCATGCCGACCTTGCGCTCGAGGTAGACCTGGGTGATCCCCGCGACCGCGAACGCGCCCGTCATGCCGAGCATGCCGACGTTCGAGACCCAGAAGGCCCACTCGGCGGCCCACCCTTGGTAGAGCTTGCGGCCGGTGAGCTTGGGCATTGCGTACGAGATCACCGCCAGGACGATCATCGCGTAGGCGCCCCAGAAGGCGAGGTGTCCGTGCATCGCGGTCACCAGCGTGCCGTGGGTGTAGCGGTTCACCATCGGCAGCGTGTGCGCGAAGCCGAGGAAGCCGGCACCGAGGAAGCTCATGATGGCGCAGCCGAGCGTCCACGTGAGGGCGATGCGGTTGGGGTGCCGGCGCCCGCCCTTGCGCGCCATCGCGATGGCGTAGAGGGCCATGCCGAGGAACGACAGCGGCTCGAGCGCCGAGAAGATGCCGCCGATGGCGAGCCAATACTTGGGGGTGCCGATGAAATAGTAGTGGTGGCCGGTGCCGAGGATCCCCGAGAGGAACGTGAGCCCGACGATCACGTAGAGCCACTTCTCGATGATCTCGCGATCGACGCCGGTGAGCTTGATCAGCAGGTAGGAGAGCAGCGAGCCGAGGATCAGCTCCCAGACCCCCTCGACCCAGAGGTGGACGACCCACCAGCGGAAGTACGAGTCGCGGACCTGATTGTCGAACGTGATCATGCCGGGCAGGTACAGGAGCGCGGCCGCCAAGAGCCCGACGAAGAGCACCATCCCGGTGGTGTGCAGCCGCTTGCCGCGCCACGCGGTGGCGCCGATGTTGAAGATGAACGCGAGGACGTCGACGACGACGAGGTAGTCGAGCGGCCTCGGGATCTCGAGGAACTTGCGCCCCTCCCACCAGTTGAGGTGGAAGCCGACGATCGCGGTGACGCCGACGATCACCAGCGCCGCCCACTGCGCGATAGCGAGCTTCGGCGACCAGAGCTCCCGCTCGGCCTCCTCGGGGATGATGAAGTAGGCGGCGCCCATGAAGCCGCTGAGCAGCCAGACCACCAGCAGGTTGGTGTGCGTGGCGCGGGCGGCGTTGAACGGGATGACGGGGTGCAGGCCGTCGTACCCCATGTGCGCGAACGCCATGATGAAGCCGTAGACGATCTGCAGCGACAGCAGCAGCATCGACGTCGCGAAGAACAGGTACGCGATGCGTTGGGACTTGTAGGTCATGGGGCTTCCTCGGCGCTCAGTTCGCCGGCAACAGCCAGGTGACGAGCTCCTTGCGGACCTCGGGCGAGAGGTTGAGGTTCGGCATCGCCGTGCCAGGCTTGACCGCCTGCGGGTTGGTCAGCCAGCGCTCGAGCGAGGCGGCGTCGAAGCGCCCGCGGAGGTCGTCGAGCGCGGGGCCGACGTGCGCGCCGTGCCCCTCGATCGAGTGGCAGCCGACGCAGATCGTCTTGAACGTCGTGGGCGCCGCGGCGAACCGCTGGCCGCCCTGCGCGGGCGGGCTCGGCGGCGCGAGGTCGGGCTTGGGTGGGAAGTCGTTGGTGTCGATCTGACCGATCCAAGCGAAGAACTCGACGAGATCTCCGATCTCCTGATCGTTGAACTTGTAGGCGACCATCCGGCGCTCGCCGGGGAACATGGCGTTCGGATCCTTGAGAAACGCGCGCATCCAGTCGGGCCCGCGGCGCGCGTAGACCTTCGTCAGCTCGGGCGCGTAGTAGGCGCCCTCGCCGAGGATCGTGTGGCAACCCATGCAGTTGTTGCGATCCCAGAGCATCTTGCCGCGCACGACCGACGCGCTCATGGCCGGCTCGTGGGAGCGAGCCGGTACTTGCGCGAGCGAGTCGACGGTGAGCCCCAGGAAGGCGAGGGAGAAGACGGCCGTCCCCGAGAGGAAGAACAGCTTCGCTTGCGACTTCGAGAGCATGCGAGCCACCATGCCCGACGCGACGCGCGCGCGACATGACCGTAGTCATGCGGGGCGAGCGGGCGCCCCCCGCTCGCACCGGAACGCAGGCGCTGGCGCCGGAGGGCCGGAAGCCCGCCGCTCGTCGCGCCGGCATCGCAGCGCTACGCGGCGCGCTGCGCGACGAACAGGGCGACGACGATCGCGCCGATCAAGGTCGCGAAGGCGGCGCGCCAAAGCGGATGGGCGCGGCGCAGCTCCATGAACTCGAAGCCGACCATCGAGGACTTGAGCGCCGCCGCGATCATGATCGGAACGAGCGCCGCGCGGGCGAGCCGGTCGCCGGCGGCGAAGCTGACGAAGGTCAGTCCGAGCAGGGCCACCCAGACGTAGGTGCGCGAGCGCGAGGCGGACGTGAGCTGTTGGGCGGTCATCGGCCAGGCCCCCTCAACCGAGCAGGTAAATCGTGGGGTAGAGGACCAGCCAGACCAGATCGCACATGTGCCAGAACGCGGCGCCCGCCTCGACGTCGCCTGGCGCCGAGGCCGAGTGGCGCCCGAGCCCGACGCCCCGGTAGAGCGCGGCGAGGATGACGGTCGCGACCGCGACGTGCAGGAAGTGGAAGCTGGTCAACAGCCAGTAGTAGGTGAAGAAGGTGTCGTGGTGCAGGCCGAAGCCGTGGTGGAGCTTGGCGGCCCACTCGATCCCCTTCAGCGTCATGAACAGCGCGCCGCTGCCCGTCGCGGCGAGCATCCAGCGGCGAGCAGCGAGCGTGCTCCCCGCGCGCAGGCCCGCGACGGCGTTCGCCATCAGGTAGCCGCCCGTCAACAGGACGAGCGTGTTGGCGAGCGCCAACCGCTGGTTGAGCGCCGCGCGCCCGGCCGCGAACGCCGCGGGCTCGTCGCGCCTCGAGAGCACGAAGGCGACCAGCGCCGCCGAGAAGGTCGCCATCTCGACCAAGATGACGATCCAGACCAGCACCCCACCCGGCGGTTCGAAGGCGGCGGCCGCCTCGGCGGGCTCGGCGATCGGCCCGGCGTCGTTCGCGCTCATCGCCAGCCTTGTGGACCGCTCGGCCCCGAAGGGCCCTGATTTCGGTCATCCACGCCTCGCGCGCGCCGCCGCCGACTCGCGTGGTGAGGGCGCTTCTCGAGAGGCACGCGACGCCGACTCGACCCCGAGGCGCGCCTTGGCTAGGAGCAGGGGCGCCGGCGCGCGGCGCACGACGCATGATCAGCATCACCCACCTCGCCAAAGCCTACGGTTCGAGGACGCTCTTCGAGGACGTCTCGCTCAAGCTCGTCGCCGGCAACCGCTACGGCATCGTCGGCGCCAACGGTTCGGGCAAGACGACCTTCATCGAGATCGTCGCGGGCGACGCGGCGCCGACCGACGGCGGCGTCTCGATCCCGCGCGACGCCCGCGTGGGTGTGCTGCGGCAGGATCGCTTCCTCGACGACGCCGAGCTCGTGCTCGACGTCGCGATGGCCGGCGACGAGATCGTCCGCGCGGCGCTCGCCGAGCAGCGCGCGCTCGTCGCCGCGGGGGTGCCCGACCCCGCGAAGCTCGCCGAGCTCGAGGAGCGCGTCGCGCTGCACGACGGCTACACGCTCGAGGCGCGCGCGAGCGCGATCCTGGAGGGGCTCGGCATCCCGGTCGCCTCGCACCGGCAGCCGCTCGGCACTCTGTCGGGCGGCTTCAAGCTGCGCGTGCTGCTCGCGCAGGTCTTGCTCGGCGGCGTCGACGTGCTCTTGCTCGACGAGCCGACCAACCACCTCGACATCCTCTCGATCCGCTGGCTCGAGAAGTTCCTCGCGGGCTACACGGGCTGCGCGCTCGTCATCTCGCACGACCAGCGCTTCCTCGACAACGTCGCCACGCACATCCTCGACGTCGACTACGGCACGATCCGCGAGTACCCCGGCAACTACCGCGCGTTCGCGGCCGAGAAGGCCGCGGTGCGCGCGCGCAAGGAGGCCGAGATCTCGCGCGCCGAGGCGACGATCGCCGACAAGAAGGCCTGGGTCGAGCGCTTCGGCGCGAAGGCGACCAAGGCGCGCCAGGCGCAGAGCCGGCTCAAGCAGATCGAGAAGATCGAGGTCGAGGTGCTCGAGCAGTCTTCGCGTCGCGCGCCCCGCTTCCACCTGGTGCCCGCGCGCCCGAGCGGGCGCGACGTGCTCGAGATCGCGCACGTGTCGAAGTCCTATGGCGACAAGGCGGTGCTGTCCGACGTGTCGATCACGGTGCGCCGCGGCGAGCGCGTCGCGATCATCGGCCCGAACGGGCTCGGCAAGTCGACGCTGCTCAGGATCGTCGTCGGCCGCCTCGCCGCCGACGCGGGCGCGGTGAAGTGGGGGCACGAGGCGCACGTCGGCTACTTCCCGCAGGACCACCGCGAGCTGCTCGACGACCCCGACGCGACGCCGCTCGACGTCATCTGGAACGAGGTGCCCAAGGAGGGGACGAGCTACGTGCGCGGCGAGCTCGGGCGCTTGCTCTTCTCGGGCGACGACGTGCAGAAGAAGGTCGGCGCGCTGTCGGGCGGCGAGGCGGCGCGCCTGGTCTTCTGCAAGATCTCCGTCCTGCACCCGAACGTGCTGGTGCTGGACGAGCCGACCAACCACCTCGACCTCGAGGCCATCGACGCGCTGGTCGAGGCGCTGCGCGGCTTCGACGGCACCACGATCTTCGTCGCGCACGACCGCGCGTTCGTCTCCGCGCTCGCCACGCGCATCCTCGAGGTCACCAAGGAGGGCTTCCGCGACTTCCCTGGCTCCTACGACGAGTACCTCGCGCGCTGCGGCGACGATCACCTCGACGCCGAGGCGGTGGTGCTGCGCGCCAAGAGGGAGCGCGTCGAACCGCAGGCCCCCAAGGGCGCGGCGCCGCTCGCCTCCTACGAGGAGGAGAAGCGACGCAAGAACCGCCTCAAGGCCCTGCCGAAGAAGCGTGACGAGCTCGTCGCCGCGATCGACGCCGCCGAGGCGCGCAAGGCGGAGATCCAGGCGTGCTGGTGCGAGGAGGGGTTCTACGAGCGCACGCCCAAGGAGGCGATCGCCGCGCTCGAGACCGAGGAGAAGGCGCTCGGGCCGAAGATCGCCGCGCTCGTCGCCGAGTGGGAGGCGACCGAGCAGGAGATCGAGGCGCTGTCGACGTAGCAGGCCGTTGAGTTTCTCCGGAGCTGCCCGATCCTCTCCCGCGTCAACCCGAAACTCGCCGCGCGATCGACACGGCCTGCTGTCTGTCACAGTTTCCGCAGGCCGTTTCTCAACGGCCTGCTAGCGGTCGGCCCGAGGGGCAGATCGTGCCATTGCTGCCATCGCGATCGGCGCCGCCGCGCGTTCACTTCGTGACGCTCACCGAGTGGACGTCGGTCCAGCCGAAGGTCAGCGCGTAGCTCGCCCCGCTCTTGCCCTTCATGGCGAAGCGGGTCGGCGGTGGCGCGCCGGTCGACGCCGGGTTGGCGAACGCGTCGAGGATCGGCGAGATGTAGATCGTGTCCGTCGGCCCCTCGAGCGGGTCCAACGGCACGGCGGGGGCGTCGGCGCCGGCGAGATCGAGCACCTCCGGATCGAGCGCGATCGCGAGCCGATCGGGGGGGAGCGCGCGCAGATCGTCGCCGAGCGCGTACGCGGGGCCCGACATCGCGGCCACGAGCGCCGAGACGCGCGCCTCCTCGGCGGTGTAGGGGTCGCGCACCTGCGTCTGATCGCCGTCGAGCCACACGAGCGGTCCGAGGAACGAGCGCGCGGCGGTGTTGCGCGCCGCGAAGACGACGTCGCTCCAAAGGAGCGCCACCGCGGCGTTGGCCGTGTCGGAGCCGATGCGCATCGAGTCGGCGTGCCCGAGCAGCGGGAAGATCGGCGCGCCGCACGCGTTGAAGATGGCGCCGTCGCCCATCGCCGCGCGCAGCGAGGAGAGCCCCGCGTGCAGCGCCTGGATCCCCGTCGCGGTCTTGTCCTTGCGCACGCCCGGGATCGCGCCCGCGTAGAGGAAGTCGAGCTTGAAGAAGGTGAAGCCGAAGGTCGCGAGCGTCGCGATCGGATCGGTTGCGAGCTTCATCGCGTCGGGGTTGGTGCCGTCGAGCACGTAGTAGCGGTTCGGGCTCCCGGTCGGCTGGTGCTGCAGCGGCTTGCCGTCGGCGCCCTGCACGAACACCGACGGATCGGCCCCCTTGGCGACGTCGGAGCCGACGTCGACGAGGAAGGGCGCGAGCCAGACGCCGGCCTTCAGCCCCTTGTCGGTGATCGCCTTGCCGACGCCGCCCATGCCGCTCGGGAACTTCGGGTTCGCGCGCCAGTCGCCCCAGGCGACCTCCCAGCCGTCGTCGACCTCGACGAGCGGCAGCCCCTTGGGCAACAGCTCGGCCGCGACCAAGTCGACGTGGGCGGTCACGTCGGCCTCGGTGACCTTGTCGAAGAGCTGGTTCCACGAGTACCAGCCGCCGACGGCGCGCCTGGGGGGGCGCGCGGTGCTCGGCAGCGCCTTGCCGATCTCCGAGGCGAGCGTCGCGAGGGGGGCATTGGCCGCGCCCGCGGCGAGGACGATCTCGGACGCCGCGACCTGCCCAGCCGACGCCGGGAGCGGCTCGCGCGTCGCGCCGTAGAGCACGGTGATCGTGGGGGCGCCCGCGCCGGTGGCCGCGATGGCCGTGGACGCGACGGCGGACGAGGTGGCGCCCACGGCGAGCGCGCTGCCGCCGCCGGGATCGCCGATCAGGGCGGCGCCGTAAGAGACGCCCGCGACCTCGTCGGCCGGATCGCCCGTGGCGGCGGCCTTGGCAGCAATGGCACCATCGGCGCCCATCGGCACGCTCGTCGGGATCTGCACCGCGCCGGAGAAGCTCCATGACTGAAACCCCTGCTGCTGAATCGCGCTCCCACCCGGCGCCTTCAGCGTGAGCTCGAAGGCCTCCGCGGGCGCCGCCGCGCTCACCGACAAGCCGATCGCGCTCGAGCCGATCGTCCGCGCGCCGATCGACGACAGCGCGAGCGGCTTCCAGCTCCCCGCGCTGCGCACGCGCGCGCCCGTGAGGCGCACGCACTGGCCCGCGAGCGAGAAGGCTCGCGAGGAGGCGTCGTCGACGCACGGCGCGGGCGCCGGCGTGGAGCTCGTTTTGCCGGAGCAGCCGAGGGCGACGAGGGCGACGAGGGCGAGGAGCGACGCGAGCGGGCGAAGCATGGTGATGCGCACGGTGCAGCGATCCTATCGCCCTCGCCCCTGGTTCGCCTGCCCGACGCGCGCGCGATACGCTGCGCCGGTGCGACTGCGCTTCGCGCCGCTGGCGACGATGCTGGTGACGCTCCTCGCGTGCAGCGGCGAGGTCGAGTCCCCTTCGCCCGACGGCGATGCCGCCGCCGAGGCCGGAGCCGATGCCGGAGCCGATGCCGGAGCCGACGCCGGAGCCGATGCCGGAGCCGATGCCGATGCCGATGCCGGAGCCGACGCCGGAGCCGATGCCGCCGCCCCCCCCGCGTCCGTCGCCCCGGGGACCTGGGCCTTCTCGCTGCGCAACGGTGCGTATCCGAACAGCGGCCACCCCGACGCCGCGGTGCACTTGCCCCCCGGGCTGCGCGCTGAAGAGCGCCTCGGCGCGATCGTCTTCTTCCACGGCTTCAGCAACTGCGTCATCAACGTCCTCGGCAGCGTCGACACGGCCTGCACGCCCGGCTCGCCGGTGCGCTCGGCGATGCACCTCTCCGATCAGCTCGACGCGGCGAAGGTCAACGCGCTGCTGGTCGCGATCGAGCTGAAGTACGACCAGGCCACCGGCGATCCAGGCGCGCTGTCGCAGAGCGGGCGCCTGTCGGATCTGCTGCACGAGCTGCTCGTCGAGCACCTCTCGCCGCTCGTCGGCCGCTCGCTCGATGTCGGCAGCCTCGAGCGCGTCGTCGTCGGCTCGCACTCCGGCGGCTACTGGGCCACGGCGACGGCGCTCTCGGTCGGGGGCGTGCCGCAGATCTCCGAGGTCGATCTCTACGACTCGCTCTACGGCTCCACCTCGACCTACGACGCGTGGATGCAAGGCGGCATCGCGCGCTTCTCGCTCGCGCGCGCCGACGAGCTGCGGTGGGCCGACGTCTACACCTCCGGCGGCGGCACCGCGGCGAGCTCGACCGCCATGGAGTCGCGCGCGGCGGGGTGGCTCGCGAGCGCCGGGCTGTCGACGTCGCTCTACTTCGACGACACGACGGCGACCCTGCCGACGAGCGCCGACCCGCACCCGGTGCTCTTCAAGCGCACCGGCGTCACCCACGATCAGGTGCCGCAGACCTACTTCGGCCGCTTCGCCGAGCAGGCGGGCTTCTTGCCGCTGCCGTGACCGCTCAGCGCCCGCACGCCTTGGGCGTCGCGCGCGCGATCTGGCGCATCGTGCCGAGGTCGACGCGCACCACGTCCCCCGCGATGGGGCCGCCGTAGGCGATGACGAGCTCGCGCGCTCCCTGCTGCACGCGCGCGGCGACGCCGAGCTCGTCCTCGGCCCCCGGCGAGATCTCGGTCGCCTTGACGAGATCGCCGCGCTCGGTGCGCACCACGACGCTTCGGCCGCCCGACGAGACGTACACGAAGCGATCGAGCCCGACCGGCTGCACGGCGCCGTCGATGCCGTAGAAGTTGCCGTCGACGTCGCCGATCTCGCCGCGCACGGGGTCGACGAGGCGGCCGCTGCACGCGGGCCCCGAGGTGACGCAGCCGACCACGAAGACGACGTCGTCGAGCCAGCGGACGCGCTCGACGCGCCCGTCGAAGGGCAGCTCGAAGCGGGACAGGCGCTTGCCCGACGCGACGTCGTAGGCCTCGCCGTAGATCTGGACCGCGTCTCGCCCCTCGTGACGCACGAGGAAGAGCTTGCTGCCGTCGGCGCTCGCGTCGGCCGGCATGTGCGCGGCGAGGCCCGGCTCGATGCGCGTCGTGTCGGCCCCTTCGAACCCCTCGGCCGTGATCGAACGGCAGCCGCCCCCTTCAGGGCACACCGTGACCGCGGTGGCCGCGCTCTGCACGCGCGCGCTCTTCTGCAGCGGCGCGGCGCCCGGGCGCGCAAAGAACTGGCCGTCGGCGAGCGACGCGGAGAAGCAGCGCGCGTCGGCCCCCTCGGCGGCCAGGCAGAAGGCGGCCGTCGTCGCCGAGAGGGACATCGACGAGACGCGCCCCCTTTGGCGCAAGACCTCGTCGACGCACCCCTCCGCGCTCGGCGCGGCGCTCGAGCTGGAGGCGGTCGCGGAGGAGTGGCTCGTGCGGCACCCGAGGAGCGCGCTCGAGGCGATCGCGGCGCACGCCAAGAGCGCGACGCGACGGGCCTCGGGGGCCGTCTCAACACTGGAGCGGGCCATCGTGCCGAGCATTGTAGCCTCTCACGCTCGACCCGCCTCAAAGCGGCGGTGCTATACGTCGGCTCGTCGTCACCGCGCACCGCCGCGGCGGGGCCGGAGTCGATCATGCGCGCGCGCCGAACGGAGGGTCGATGACGACGGGGCACCCGCCGCTCGCGCAGGTGGTGATGGTCACCGGCAAGGGGGGCGTCGGCAAGACGACCGTCGCGGTGGGGCTCGCCTCGGCCGCGGCGTCGAAGGACGGGCGCGCGGTGGTCGTCGAGTTCGGCGACGGCGAGTCGGGGCGGAGGCTGCTGCATCGCCACCACGAGGGGACGATCGAGCACGTCGTCATCGCCCCGCAGGACGCCGTCGCGCGCGCGGCCGTGCCGCTCTTCGGCTCCGCGATCCTCGCGAAGGCGGTGCTCGGCAACTTCGCCTTCAAGCGCTTTCTGCGCGCGACGCCCGCGATCCGCGAGCTCGCCATGCTGGAGTGCGTGCGCATGGTCGCGAGCGATCACCCTGGCGTGCGCGTCGTCGTCGACATGCCCGCGACCGGGCACGGCATCGCGTGGCTTCGCGTCGCCTCGCAGCTGCGCGACTTCACGGAGAAGGGGCCCCTCTTCGAGCTGACCGATCGCGTCTGCAAGGAGCTGCTCGCCCCGGGGCGCTCGTCGATCGTCGTCGTCACGCTCCCCGAGCGGCTCGTGCTCCACGAGACCCTCGAGCTGTGCGAGGCGATGGAGAAGCAGGTAGGCGTGCGCCCCTCGCGCCTGCTCGTGAACCGCTTCCCCGTGGCGCTGCCCTCCAGGGCGCTCGACGACGCGCGGGCGATCGCGGCGCGCGGCGAGACGCCGGCGATCGTGCCGCTGCTGCGCGCGCTCGAGGCCCGCGACGCCGCGCTCACCGACGCCGACGCCGCGCTCGAGGACGCGCTGCGCCGCGCGCACCTCGCGCCGGTCGTGCTGCCCGCGGCGCCGGTCGACCCGACGCCGGCCGAGGTCGTGCGCTGGTTGCGCGCGGAGGGGGCGGCGTGAGCGACGATCGCGACCTCTTGCCGGCCGCGGGGCGACGCCCCGAGGTGATCGTCTGCGCCGGGGGGGGCGGCGTCGGCAAGACCACGACGTCGGCCGCCCTCGCGCTCGCGCTCGCGTGGCAGGGCAAGCGCACGCTCGTCGTCACGGTCGATCCCGCGCGCCGGCTCGCCGACGCCATGGACACGCCGATCGGGTCGGAGCCGAAGCGTGTGCCGCTCGATCCCTCGGTGAAGGGGGAGCTCTGGGCGCTGATGCCCGACCCGCGCGTGGCGATGCGCACGTTCATCGAGCACCTGTTCAAGAACGAGCCCGAGGCGAAGGCGCGCCTGGTGCAGAACCCGATCTTCCTGGTGATGGAGGACGCGGTCGCGGGGGTGCACGAGCTGGTGAGCGTGATGCTCGTCGTGCGGGCCGTCTCCGAGATCGCGCTCGACGTCGTCGTGGTCGACACGGCGCCGTCCCGCTACGCGCTCGATCTGGTCTCCTACCCGGGCCGGCTCGCGGCGCTGCTCGAAGGGCGCGCGGTCGCGTGGTTCGGGAGCCTCGCGCAGCGCGCGACGGGCGACGGGGACTCGGAGCACGGCGGCGTGCTCGCGTGGGGAAGGCGCAAGGTCGAGGGGGCGCTCGGGCGCGTGCTCGGCGCGCGCGTGATCACCGACGTCGCGAACCTGTTCGGCGAGCTCGCGCGCGTGCGCCTGCGCTTCGCGCAGCTCGCGCGGCAGGCGGAGGAGCTCGTGCTCGGCGAGGCGACCAAGTTCGTCCTGGTCGCCGCCCCGTCGGGGGCCGCGGGGGCCGACCTCCACTACCTCGCGCGCAAGCTCGAGCGGCTCGGGCGCGAGGCGACGGCCGTCGTGCTCAACCGCGCCGACGACGCCGCGCCCCCGTGGGTCGACGAGCTCCTCGCGGACGAGGCCGCGACCCCCGCGCTCGTCGCCGCCGTGCGGCAGCTCGAGGAGGAGCGCGCCGCGCGCACCCGGGCGGCCGACGCGATGGCCTCGGAGCTCGCGACGAGCCTGCCGAAGCTGCGCCAGCTCCGGCTGCCGACGATCGCCGCGGAGCACCCGGCCGCGATCGTCGGCGCGCTCGCGGGGGAGCTCGCGCGGCACTTGGGCGCCCTGGGGGTTTGAGGCCTCGCGCCGGTCGTGCGCCAATCGCGGGCATGAACGCGATGGCCTCCGCTGCAGCGCGAGTCGGCACGCCCGCGAGCGCCCTTTCGAACGTCGAGCGCGTGGCCCGCCTGCGTCGCATGGTCGGCGCGCCGCGCCCCGAGGTGCGCCCATTCACCGACGCGATCCGCGAGGTCGTGTTCGCGAAGTACGAGCGCTACGTGCTGCCGATCGTGCGAGAGGCGTGGCCGGAGGTGCTCGGCGAGCCTTTTGGCAAGAAGCTCCGCTTCCTCGCGTGCAACTTGTACGCGAGCGCGCCCTACACGGTGCTCTTCTGCGCGCCGAGGCCGCCGCTGCCGATCGCGATCGCCGTGCGCGCCGGCGATCGGCTGCGGCTGTCGGCGCCGGTCCTCAGTCGCGCGGGCGCGGCCGCGGTGCACCTGCTCGGGAGCCTGTCGCTCGAGGAGCAGCACCGGCGGATCGTCCTCATCTCGGCCTTCATCGCCGCGATCGATCATGCCTTCGATCACTGCATGGACGGGGTCGCCCCCGCCGAGCGAGAGCGCCGCATCAAGGGGCTGCTCGCGGGCACCTGGGACCCGCAGAGCGAGCCCGACCGTCGGCAGCGCGCCCCCCTCGTGCTCACGCGCGCGCTGCAGCTCGCGATGGCGGACGGGATCGCCGGCGGCGATCGTCGCGCGTTCGAGGCCGCGCTCGTGCGCGTCGTCGAGTGGGTCGAGTCGGAGGTCAAGGGGATGACCGGCGTGCCCGATCCGCGCGGGCTCGGTCACCGGCTCGCCGGCGTGGAGGGGACGATCGACGGGCTCGTCTTCCCGGTGCACCGGTGGGCGGGCGAGGGGGCGCGTCAGTGGATGTACGGCGTGTCGATGTACACGCAGATGATCGACGACTGGATCGACTACGACGACGATCGACGCGACATCCGGCAGACGCCCGTGATCACGGGGCAGTGGACCTTCGAGGCCATCGAGGCGAAGTGGCGCGAGACGCTCGACGGCATCGAGGCGCTCGCGCGCGAGGGCGGCGCGACGGGGGGGAGGTTCGTCGGGTTCTTGAGGGACGCGTACGCGTCGATGATGAGCGAGGTGATGGAGGCGATGATCGTCGGGCTCGCGGCGTGAGGTAAACTGATCGCGATGGGGCTCCCTCGCCTGCAGCTGTTCGAGTTCAACGACCTCGACTGGGTCGGCACCGATCTGCGCGACACGATCATCGAGTCGCTGAGCCGCGGCCTGCGCTGGGGGCGCACGCTCCACGGCCTGGTCGAGCCGTTCGCGCGCTTCCTCGACCAGGCGGGCACGCGGCGCGTGCTCGACGTCTGCGCCGGCGCCGGTGGTCCCGCGCAGATCCTGACGGAGGAGTTCCGTCGCGCGGGCCGCGAGCCGCCGGAGCTGCTGCTCACCGATCTCTTCCCGCGCGCCGCGGCGTGGGCGCGGCTCGCGCGCGTCGAGTCGGCCGTGTCGGCGCACCCCGAGCCCGTCGACGCGACCGCCATCCCCGCGGCGCTCGGCGAGGGGCGCGCGCGGATGATCGTCAACGCGTTCCATCACTTCCCGCCAGAGCTCGCCGCGCGCATCGTGCAGGACGCGGTGCGCGCGCGAGCGCCGATCTGGATCTCCGAGCCGTTCGATCGAAGCCCGCTGATGTTCCTGTCGTTCGCGCCGTTCGGCCTCGCCGCGCTGCTCGCGAACCCGGCGCTTAGCCCCGAGCGCACGTTGGGCAAGGCGCTCCTGTCGTGGGGGCCGCTCTTGCCGCTGTCGCTCTCGATCTCGGCGTGGGATGGCTTCGTGAGCACGCTCCGCGCGTACGAGGAGCCGGAGCTGCGCGCGATGGTCGAGCCTTCGGGCGAGGGCTATCGGTGGACGTACGGCACGTACGCGTACGCGCTCGGCGGGCGCGGCTACTACTTCTACGGCGTGCCGACCTGAGGACCGCGAGGCGGGGCGCGGTCGTCGCGCCGCCCGAGCCAGGGGCGGCGGCCTCGGTAGAGCTCGTCGAGAATCGCCTGCATTTTGGCTGCGATCTCGGCGCGGCACGACTCCACGGCGCGCGGATCGTCGGCCGCCTCGGGCCCCAGGTCGGGGAAGCGGATCGGCGCGCCGAAGGCCAGGGAGGTCTGCGCGGGCAAGGGCACGTACGGCGTGAAGCCGCTGGTCAGACCCCACGGCAACGAGAGCACGATCGGGAAGACCTCGGTGCGCGCCCAGCGCTTCATGCCGATGCGGCGCCCGATGGCGTCGCCGCGCGTGAGCACGATGAACTGCTCCTGGGGGCCGGCGGCGAGCACGGGGACGACCGGCACCTGCTCGCGGAGCGCGAGCCGCACGAAGCCGTCGCGCGTGCCGAGCTCGACCCGCTTGCGCGCCGACCACGGTCGGAACGAGTCGAGATCGGAGCCCGGGTAGACGAGCACGGCGTGGCCGGCGGCGAAGGCGTTGCGCGCGCTCTCGTGGCATGCGCGCAGCGAGCCGAAGCGGCGCGCGTACTTGCCGAGCGTGGGGTCGTCGAAGAGAACGTCGTGGGCGAGGCCGTGCACGGCGCGCTCGGGCCCGAGCGCGTCCCAGATCGCGAGCAGCGTGAGATAGGCCTCGGTCGTCTCGAGGCCGCCGTTGTGGTTGCCGACGAGCAGGACGGGGCCCGTGGCGGGGACGTTGTCGAGGCCGCGCACGTCCCAGCGGAAGTAGGTCCGGGCGATCGGGCGCAGGACGTCGAAGACGACCGAGAGCAGCTCGGGGTCGCGCAGCGACGGGTCGGTCGCCGGGAGGTTACGGTCGCGGTGGATGCCGAGCGCGTAGGCGGCCAGCTTCGCGACGATCCCGACGGGCGAGAGCGCGAGCGCGTCGCGAAGCGGGACCTGTCGGCGTGCCCGGGCGAGCCACGAGTCCATGCGGGCTGCGAGTGTAGCTCGGCGGAGGCGCACAAGCCTCGCCTGGCCCGAACCAGGTTCGCGTCGTCGCCTGCCAACCTGGGTCCTGCAACGCGCTTGCGTTGTGTATTAGCGCGAACCTGGTTCGGGCCCGTGTGCTCGCGCTGTGTACTTGCGCGAACCTGGTTCGGGCCTGCGGGGGCCTAGCAGGCCGTTGAGTTTCTCCGGAGCTGCCCGATCGTCTCCCGCGTCAACCCGAGACTCGCCGCGCGATCGACACGGCCTGCTGTCTGTCACAGTTTGCGCAGGCCGTTTTTCAACGGCCTGCTAGCCGTTCGGCTTCTTCGCGTCCGGCTGGCCGCGCGAGGCCTTGGGCACGAGGCCCGTCAGCGCGCTGCGAAGCTCGGGGTTCGCGCTCGCGGCCGGGACGAAGCGGATGCGCCGGGTCGGGTCCTCGAGGTCGTCCGCGTCGAGCTCGGTCGGCAACAGGACGATCTCCGGGCTCGAGGCCTCGATCGGCGGCGGCGGGGGGGACGCCGCGCGCGGGCCGCGTCGCCGCACGGCGGGCCTCGACACGTGCGCGCCCCCCGCGGGCTCGCACGCGATGACCACGGCCGCGATGTTGTCCGCCGCGTGCCGCTCGTTCGCCATCGCGATGAACAGCCGCGCGTGCTCCTCGGGGGGCATCGGCAGCATCAGCGCCTCGCCAATCTCGTCGATCTCGAGCGCCTCGGTGAGGCCGTCCGAGCAGAGCAGGTAGCGATCCGACGGCAGGACGTCGAAGGTCCGCACCTCCGGCCGCATCGCGGCGCTCATGCCGAGCGCGCGCGTCACCACGTTGCGGGGCAGCTTCGCGAGCAGCGCGTCGTCGAGGTCGGGGCGCAGCTCGAGCACGTCGTTGAGCAGCGAGTGATCGTGCGTGAGCTGCTCGATGTGGCCGTTGCGCAGCCGATAGCACCGCGAGTCGCCGACGTGCCCGAGGTGCAACAAGCCGCTCCTCACCGAGAAGAGCGCGGCGACGATGGTCGTGCCCATCCCCTGGTGTCGCTCGCTCGTCCCCGCGATCTGCAGGATCTCGCGGTTCGCGTGCAGGATCGCGCGGGCGAGCGCGCGCGCCTCGGGCGCGAGGCCGTGGACGTCGAAGTCGGGCGCCCCCTCGGGCGCGCGGCCCCGCTCCTCGAAGTAGTGCGCGACCGCGGTCGTCGCGAGCGCGCTCGCGACGTTGCCAGCGTTGTGCCCCCCCGCGCCGTCGGCGACGAGATACAGCTGCAGGTCGGGCCGCAGCAGCACGGAGTCTTCGTTGTGCTTCCTGCCCGTGCCGATGTCGGTCGCGCCCGCTGCCTCGAGTCGGAACGCCGCTGCCTCGGGAGCCACCGTCACCGCGGCCATCGTCCCCGGCCGATTCGATTCGCGCATGCTCGGCCGAGTATAGCCGGCGCGCTCGGAGGGCGCGTGTGCGATCCTCGTGCATGCCCTCGATAGGGCCGGCGCCGCCACCTCGCACCTGCGCCACGGACCTCGAGGCGCGCTGGGCCTCCGCCACCGCGCTCGTCGCCGGCGCGCGCGACGTGCTCGACGCGCGTCTGCTCGACGGCGTGCCGCCCCCGGCGCTCGTCGCGCGCGGCTGGGACGCCTCCCTGCTCGCGCTCGAAGACGACGAGCTCGAGCGCATCGAGGCGATCGGGCTCGCGGCGCGATGGCCGACGCGCACGCCGCCGACGCTCTCGGAGCTGCTCGAGCACGCGCGCGCCGTCACCGACGTGCCGGTCCTCGGCGGCCCCGGCGCAGCGTCGGGGCCACTTCGCGCGCGAGAGACGCCCCGCAAGCATGCGCAGGTCGAGGCGCTGGTCGGCGCGGTCGCGCCGCTCGTCGCTCGGGCGGGGCGCGTCGTCGACGTGGGCGCCGGTCACGGGCACCTCACGCGCGCCATCGCCGCGCTCCTCGCGGTGCCCGCCGTGGGCGTCGATCGCGACGGCGCCCGCGTCGATCGTGCGCGCTCGCTCGTGCGCGCCGACGCGGGCGATCGAGCCTCGTTCGTCGTGCGCGACGTGCTCCGCGAGGGGCTCGCCATCGCGCCGGGCGACTGCGTCCTCGGCCTGCACGCGTGCGGCGAGCTCGGCGACGTGCTCGTCGAGGCGGCCTCCGCGGTCGGGGCAGCGGTCGCGCTCGTCGGCTGCTGCTTGCAGAAGCGGCGACAGCCCGTGCGCGCGCCGCTCTGTCCGGTCGGCGAGCACGGCGCGGCGCTCGACCTTCCTCGCCCGCTGCTCGGCCTCGCGAACCTCTCGATGCGCGACGAAGGGGTCGAGGCCTCGCGCGCGGAGAACCTCGTCGCGCGTGAGCGCCGCGTCGCCCTGCGGCGCCTCTTGTCGCTCGAGGGGCACGCGCTCGGCCCCGGCGAGGAGATCGGCGGCCTCAACCGGCGCGCCGCCCACGGGCCTCTCGACGCGCTCGTCGCCCGCGCCTTCGCGCGCCGCGCGCTGCCTGCTCCGAGCGCGCGCGCGATCGACGAGGCAGGCCGCTGGGCGCGCGAGCACCACGGCCGCATGCGACGTCTGTCGCTCCCACGCGCGCTGCTGGGGCGCGCGCTCGAGACCTGGGTCGCCCTCGATCGTGCGCGCCGGCTCGCGATCGACGGCTACGAGGTCAAGGTCGGCACGGCGTTCGACGCCTCGGTGAGCGCGCGCAACCTGGCGATCCTCGCGACGCGTTCTTGACGGGCGCGGGCCTCGGCGTCGTTGCGCTCGAACGATCGAGCGCTCCTCGGCGCGACTGCGGCGCGCGCCATGCTGAAGCAGTTCGTCATGCGGACCGCATCGTGTCGAACGTGCACAATGCTTCTCGGTGTGACGCTCCTCGGCGCGCTCGGGTGTGCCGATGACTACATCTACGTGCCGGCCTCCCACGCGACCTCGGAGGTCGCGGGCCATCCCGCGGCCGACTTGCCGATTCCGCCGGAGGCGCCGCGAGGCGACATCCGTCTCGCGGCCTTCGGCATGGTGGACCTCCACCCGCAGGCGGGGCCGCAGGGCGCCGATCACGTCCGTGCCCTGCACCTGCGCCTGATCATCTCCGACGACGCCAGCAAGGCGTGGACGCTGGACACCCGCAAGCAGCGCGTCTCGCTCGCCGGGCACGGCGAGAGCCGCGCCGCCTACGCGTCGGCCGATCTCGGGGCCTCGCCGCCGCTCGTCGTCATCCCGCCGGGCGACAAGCGCACCGTCGATCTGTTCTTCCCGTTGCCGGCCGACCTGCAGAGCGAAGGGAAGCTGCCCGAGTTCGACATCATCTGGTCGGTGCGGACCGACTCGCGCGCGGTCACCGAGCGCACGCCATTCGAGCGGCTGACGGTCCAGCCGTACGCCTACGAGTACGACTACGACTTCTGGACGCCGCCCTATTGGTTCGACCCCACCTACGTGACCGGCGCGTGGTACGCGCTGCCGCCCGCGTACTTCGAGCGGCCCGTCGTCGGGGAGCCGACGACCTCCCTCGCGCCGGCGGCGATGCAGCCGGGCGCCGTGCCGCAGGGCGCCCGCTGAGCGGCATCGGGTCGGGATCCCGCCCTGAGCGCGATCGTCGCTGTTACAGCCCCCATCCCCGCCCTTCCCCCGCGGTGCGGGGGAAGGGAGATCGCGTGGCGCGAA
>JAJXTK010000557.1 GCA_021783935.1 Myxococcales bacterium
GAGCGTGGTGCCGACGGCGAGCGCGACGAGCGCGACCGCCGCGGCGAGCAAGAGGCTGCGCAGCAGCGCCTCGCTCGCGAGGGCGAGCAGATCGACGCCGCCGTCGCCGCAGCCGAGCGGGTGGCGCAGCGAAGGGCCCGCGAGCTCCAGCGTGAGCTGCAGCCGCCGCGGGTCGTCGGCGCGGACGAGTCGCGCCAGCGCGGCGAGCGCGACGAGCAGCACGGGGAAGGCGAGCCTGAGCATGGAATCCGCTCAGCGCGCCCGCGGATCGATCGCGGCGTGCAGCCGCGCGCCGACCGCCTGGGCGACGACGAACAGCGCGGCGGAGGCGACCACCGACGCTTGGAGGACAGGAAGATCGCGCGTCGCGAGCGCCTCGGCGACGAGGGTGCCGAGGCCGCGCCGCTCGAGCAGCCGCTCGAGCACGATCGCGCCGCCGAGCAGCGCGCCGAGCTGAGAGGCTAGGACGGTGACGATCGGTCCGACGCAGACGGGCAGCGCGTGCAGCAGCCACACCGCCGCCTCGCTGCGCCCCTTGGCGCGGGCGACCTGGAGGAACTGCGCGCGCGATGCCTCGCGCAGCGCCGCGCGCGCGACGCGGCCGACCGCGGCGCCGAGCGGCACCGAGAGGAGCGCCGCCGCGTAAAGCAGCCCGGCCGCCCCCGCGTCGGGGTCGGCGGGGAGCGGCACCGCGCGCAGCCGGACGGCGAAGAGCCATGTGGCGGCGGGCGCGAACGCGAGCAGCGGGATCGAAAGGCCGAGCCCGATGGCGCGATCGGCGATCCAGCGAGGCGCGCCGCGCCCACCGACCGCGAGCAGCGCGCTCAAGAGCCCTAGCGCCGCGCCGAGCGCGACGGCGATGACCGCGAGCAGGGCGGTCGACGGGAGCGCCCCACCGACGAGCCGGAACGCGTCGACGCCCGCGTGGCGAAGCGAGGCCCCGCCGCGGCCGTGGGCGAGCTCGACGAGGAAGCGCGCGTACTGTCGACCGAGCGGCTCGTCGAGGTGCATGGCGTGCCGCAGCGCCGCGCGCTCCGCCTCGCCGTCCTCCTCGCCGAGCACCAGCGCCGCCGGATCGCCGGGGAGGAGACGGAACGCGAAGAACACCGCCGATGCGACCCCGAGCACGGTCGCGAGCCCGCCCCCGAGCGCTTGGGCGCCGCGCACGAGCGCCCCGACCAGGCGCGGAAGCGCCGCGGGCGCCCCCACGACCGCGGCCGTCACGGCAGGCAGACGTTGGTGTGCGACGGGTTGGTGTCGATGATCACCGCATCGCGATCGGCGGGATCGACGCAGGCGTACCCGGAGCGACAGTCGCTCGGCTTGCTGCACGGCGCGAGGCAGAAGCGGCGACTGAAGCGCGTCGAGTCGTGGTGGACCTCGACGCAGAGCGCGTCGCCCGGGCAGCCGTTCACGTCGCAGTCGAAGATGGTGCAGTAGCCGTCCGGCATCGAGGTGTCGCAGAGGCGATCCCCCATGATGCTGCAGTCGGTCGACAGCGAGCACGAGTCGCCGATCGAGGGCGAGCAGCCGAACGCGCCCCCCGCGACGATGGCGAGGAGCGCGAGCCACGTCGGCGTGTTCGAGCTCGCAGCGCGCATTCGCGGGCACCGTAGGCGAGGCGCACCGCAAGTCAAGAGCGCGCGCGGACCTCTGCGTCGCGCCCGCGCGAAGGTTGACCCGGCCTCGCGCCGGCTCTAGACGAACCGACGTTTTCGCGCCGATCGCCTGCGGGCCGAGGCGCGCCCGATCGGGAGAACCATGGCCACTCACATCACCTCCGAGTGCATCAACTGCGGCGCGTGCGAGCCCGAGTGCCCCAACAGCGCCATCAGCCAGGGCGACGAGACGTACCTCATCGATCCCGAGCGCTGCACCGAGTGCGTCGGCTTCTTCGATCACGAGGAGTGCCAGTCGGTCTGCCCCGTCGAGTGCTGCCTGCCTGACCCCGCGCGCGTCGAGACGGAGCAGGCGCTGATCCAGCGTGCGCTGGCCCTCCACCCCGAGGACGCGGAGCTCAAGGCCCGCGTCGGCTCGGGCGACGTCCCCTCGCGCTTCCGCAAGTAGGCGCCCGGCGCGTCGATGCGCACCATCCTGGGCACGCCGGCGCGCGCGTTCGATCTGCGGGTCGTCCGCCTCGCGCACGCCCTGCTCGTCACGCTGCCCCTCGCGCTGGTCGCCTGCAGCGCGGCGAGCCCGCTGCTCATCGAGCCGCACGCCCCTGCGGTCGGCGAGCTGCGCCTGCAGACCGGCGGCGCGGCGCTCGTGCCGGTCGCGGGGGACGACGGCGCGATCGCCGCCGCGCGCAACGCGGGCAGCGGCCCCAGCGCTCCCCAGAAGGTCGCGGCCGGCGTCGCCGAGGCGGCGGCGATCCACCCGGGCGTCGCGCCGGTGGTGCGCGCGCAGATCGGCGCCGCGCCCGGGCTCGAGGCTTCGCTGCGCTACGGCGGGCGCGACCTCGGGCTGAGCGGCCGCTGGGTCTTCTACGACCACCGCACCGAAGAAGCCGGCGCGACGACCCTCTCGCTCGGCCTCGACGGGCGTGCGCTGCTCGCGGGGCGGCCCGCCGACGGCATGCTCCCCGCCGACGCGCTCGTCAGCGGTCTGCACGGCGGCGGCGGCACGTTGCCGTTCGTGCTCGCCTGGCAGAGCGACGCGGGGCTCGTGTCGGCCTACGTCGGCGCGCTCGTCGGGTTCGACGCCGCGGGGGGCTCGGTCTCCGGGAGCCTCAGCGGAGATGCGTCGGTGCGGCGCACGTTCGGCGCGGCGACGCTCGGGATCGGCGTCGGCTTCCGTCGGGTGCGCGCGATCGTCGAGCTCGGCCTCGAGCGCGACTGGGTGCACGGCGCGATCGCCGACCAGACGGTCGATCTGCGGCTGTTCAGCCTCGCGCCGGCCTTCGCGCTCTCGGTGCGCCTGTAGCGCACCGCCCGATCACGCCCGGCGTCGGAAGCTCGCGACGAAGTACGCGTCGGTGCCGTGGACGTGGGTCATGAGCCGCCCCTGCGTCGCGCCGGCCTCGAAGAGGCGCCCGGCGATGGCCGCGTCGAAGGGGGCGCTCTCGAACTCCGGGTGCGCCTCGAGGAACGCGCGCACGACCGCCTCCGCCTCGTCGCGCAGGATGCTGCACACCGCGTAGGCGAGCCGGCCGCCCGGCTTCACCACGTGCGCGGCGTTGCCGAGGATCTTGGTCTGGAGCAGGGCGAGCGAAGGGAGGTCGGCGGCCTGGCGGCGCGTCTGGATCTCCGGCCGACGCCGGATCGTCCCCGTGCCCGAGCAAGGGGCGTCGACGAGCACGCGGTCGAAGAGCGCGTCGCCGAGATCGCCGGGGCCGAGCGCCCAGTCGATGGCGTGCGCCTTGGGCGCCGGGAGCCCGAGGCGGGCGAATTCGCCGACGAGCTTGTGCAGCTTGTCGGGGTGGACGTCGGCGACCTCCACGACGCCCGCGTCTCGCTCGAGGCCGACGCGCTCGGCGATCAGCGACGACTTGTTGCCGCGCCCCGCGCACGCGTCGAGGACGCGCTCACCGGGGCGCGCGCCGAGCAGCTCCGCGACGAGCTGCGAGCCCTCTTCCTGGATGGTCCAGTCGCCGCTGGCGAAGCCCTCGAGGGCCTGCAGGTCACCGGCGCCGCGCACCCGGATCGCGAGCGGCGCGAAGGTGCCGGGCTCGATCGCTGCCTGCGGGCTCGACGCGCGCAGGCGCTCGAGCCAGCGGTCGCGCGCGATCTCGTCCGACTCGCCGCGGGGGCGCACGCGGAGGTTCGAGGGCGGCGGGTGCGGCCCCGCGACGAGCAGCGCCTCGGTCGCGTCGTCGCCGATCGAGCGCTCGAGCGCGCGACGGAGCCAGGGCGCCGTCGCGTCCCGATAGGCCTGCGGCGGCCGCGGCAGCGGCGAGGCGTCGGCCGTGCGCGCGACCTGCCGCAGGGCGCCGTTGGCGAAGCCCGCCATCGCGCGTCCGCGGAGCATGCGGATGGCCTCGACCGCCTCGGAGACGGCGGCGAACGCCGGGATGCGCGTGAAGTGGATCTGGTAGGCGGAGACGAGGATGGTGGCGCGCGTGCGCGGATCGAGCGACGCGATGCCGCGCGGGGTCGCGGCGATGACCGAGCGCTCCAGCAACGGAAGCAGCCGCAGCGTGCCGTAGACGAGCTCCGTGGTGAGGGCTCGATCGCGGGGCGAGAGCTGCACGGCCCGGCGCAGCTCGTGGTCGAGCACCGCCGCCGCGAAGGCGCCGTCACGCTCGACGCGGGCGACCACCTCGGCCGCCACGTTGCGCGGGGTGACCGGCAGGAGCTCGCGCCGTCGGCCGCCGCCCCCTGCGAAGCGACGCGCGGGAGGGCCAGGGGCAGGGCGCTGCGCGGGCGGCGCCTCGAGCACGCGCGGGCGGCCGACCGAGGCGCCGGTGGCCGA
>JAJXTK010000024.1 GCA_021783935.1 Myxococcales bacterium
CGCCGCGCTCGAGGACCAGCTGCCCGGCTTCCGCGCCAACCAGCTCGACGGCTACGTCGCGATGGGCAGCGGGGCGGTCGCCGCCTCGGCGCTCGCGGGCGGGCTCGAGGTGCAGCGGCTCTACCGCGCGCTGCTCGACCCGGCCGACAACTACTTCCCGCTCGAGCGCAAGCACCTCATCCAGGTCGACCTCGGCGAGTGGCGCCGCACCTTCGGCGCCGCGTTCGGCGCGATCCGCCGCGCGCTCCAGAGCGCGAGCAAGCGCCCCGTCGAGACGGCGCTCGACCCCTGGCAAGAGATCGATCGCTTCGAGGACGTGCTGCCGGCCGGCATCTTCTCGCTCGAGCAGTTCGAGCACTTCCTCGAGGCCTTCTACGAGCGGCGCGGCATCCCCTTGAGCTTCTCGAAGCTCGCGCGCCCGCTCGTCGTGCCGGCGCACGATCTCGACTCCGGCGAGACCGCGCTCTTCGGCCTCGGGTCGCTGCGCCACGAGCGCATCGCGCGCGCGATCTGCGCCTCGGCGTCGCTGCCGCTCTTCTTCGCCCCGATCCGCATCGGCGGTCGCCTCTATTTCGCGGGGAGCACGGGCAACGCGGCGATGCTCGACGTCGCCGCCAACAGCCTCGGCGCGCAGACGATCCTCGTGCTCAACCCGCTCGTGCCCGTCGCGCCGGGCTGGGGCGCGAAGGTCCCGACCGGGCACGGCGGCGGCGAGGGGGTGCGCGACAAGGGGCTGCTCTGGGTCTACAACCAGGCGATGCGCATCAGCGAGCACGCGCACCTGCGCGCGGAGGTCGCGCTGATCCAGGCGCGCCATCCCGAGATCGAGGTCGCGGTCGTCGAGCCCTCGCGCACCGACGCGGTGCTCTTCATGTACTCGCCGATGAACTATTCGGCGCGTCGAGCGATCCTCGAGGACGCGTACAAGACCGTGCGCGCGCAGGCCACGGCCTGATCGGCGTCGAGCGGCGGCGGCTCGCTGCTACGCTCCGTCGAGCATGCCCACGGACTCGCCTGCCCCGAGCGCCGCCGTCGTCGTCATCGGCAACGAGCTGCTGACCGGCAAGGTCCAGGAGGCGAACCTCCTGGTGCTCGCGCGCGAGCTCCGGCGCCTCGGCGTGCGGCTGCGGCGCGTGGTGATGATCGAGGACGTGCTGCCGATCATCGCCGAGGAGGTGCGCGCGCTCGCCGCGTCGCACGACTGGGTCTTCACCTCGGGCGGCATCGGGCCCACGCACGACGACGTCACGCTCGAAGGGGTCGCGCGCGCGTTCGACGTCCCCGTCCGGCGTGACGCGCTGCTCGAGGCGCTCTTGCGCGGCTTCTACGCCGATCGCCTGACCGAGGGGCACCTGCGCATGGCGGACGTGCCGGTCGGCGCTGAGCTGGTCACCGAGTCGGAGGGGGCGCCCGACGTGGTCGAGATCGCGGGGCGGCGCACCCCCTGGCCGACGATCCTGGTGCGCAACGTCTTCGTGCTGCCCGGCATCCCGCAGGTCTTCCAGATGAAGATCCCCGCGATCCGGGCGCGCTTGCACAGGCTCGGCGCGCGCCCCTTCGTGACGCGATCGGTGCTCACCAACATGGACGAGGGGAACCTCAAGCCGCTGCTCGACGCCGTCGTCGCGCGCTTCGAAGACGTCGACATCGGCAGCTACCCCGCGTGGATCGGCGCCCCCTACCGCACCAAGCTCACCTTCGATGGGCGCGAGCCGGCGCGCGTGGAGGCGGCGCGCGACGCGTTCGTAGCGACGCTGCCCGACGGCGAGCCGCTCGCTGTCGAGTAGAGGGCGGCGCTGATGCGCAGCTGCCGGAGCGCCCGCGCGCGGTGCCGCGCGAACGCGCGTCGGATCGGGCGCAGACCGAGGTGCTGGACCTCACGCCGCACCCGCTCTCGGACGTGCACTGAAGAATGCTGCGCGCCCCGCCGGCGCGCCTGTTCGCGGGCTTCGTCGCGCTGGACGTCGTCGCCGACGCGCCCTTCTTCGGCGTGCAGACGAGGGCGACCATGGGCTATGGGGCGATGTACCCGAAGAGGCCGCTCGCCCACGCGCTCGCCACCGCTTCGTCGACATCTTCGAGACGCGCGCCGGCCGGCGCGTGATCGACCCCTCGCGCCTGCACGACACCGAGCCCGAGTCATGGTCGGCGTCTGCTATGGTCGCGGGCGATGCGCGCCGTGTTCATGGGCACCCCGGAGATCGCCGTCCCCGCGCTCGACGCGCTCGTCGAGGTCTGCCGCGCGCGCGGCGGCGACGTGGTCGGGGTCGTCTGCCAGCCCGATCGACCGGCCGGTCGCGGCATGCAGCTCGCCGAGCCGCCGGTGAAGGTGCGCGCCCGGGCGCTCGGGCTCGAGGTGATCCAGCCGACCAAGGTCCGCGACGGCGCGCTCGCGCGCTGGGTCCGCGACAAGCAGGCCGACGTCGCGCTGGTCATCGCCTACGGGCGCATCTTGCCGCGGGACGTGCTCGAGGCGCCGCGCCGCGGCTGCATGAACCTCCACGCGTCGATCTTGCCGAGGTACCGGGGCGCCGCCCCGATCGCGTGGGCGATCGAGAGCGACGCGCGCGAGACGGGGGTCGCGCTCATGCAGATGGACGAAGGGCTCGACACCGGCCCCGTCTACGCCGTGCGCGCGCTCCCGATCGGCCCCGACGAGACCACGCCGGAGCTCTCCCGGCGCATCGCCGCGCTCGCCGCCGAGCTGGTGCGAGACGCTCTTTGCGACGCCGTCGACGGCAAGCTCACGGCCGTCGCGCAGGACCACGCGGCGCACACGGAGGCGCGCATCCTCACGAAGGACGACGGCCTGGTCGACTTCACGCGCCCGGCGCGCGCCGTCCACGCGCACGTGCGCGCGATGACCCCGTGGCCTGCGGCCTTCGCGCGCTTGCCGGACGGCAAGGCGCTGAAGCTGCTGCGCACCCGGCCGGTCGAGGGGCCGATCGCGAGCGCCGTCGCGCGCGCGCCCGGCGTCGTGCTCGTCGCCGACAAGAGCGGCGTGGTCGTCGCGTGCGGCCCGCGCGGCGAGGAGGCCGTCGCCATCCTCGAGGCGCAGGCCGAGGGGAAGAAGCCCGCGAGCGCCGGCGATCTGGTCAACGGCCGCACCCTCGGCGCGGGGATGCGGCTCGGCGGCCGCTGAGCGGCGCGAGCGCGTCAGTCGAAGCGCACGCCGCCGCGCGGATCGAGCCTCGCCTGGGCGCCGAGGACGAAGGGGCGGTTGTCGGCGCCGTGGCCGAAGGGGGCGCCCATGCGCGCGGGGAGCCCGAGCGCGTGGAGGTGCTCGCGCACGACCTGCTCGGCGGTGACGCCGTCAGCGCCCGGCTCACAGTCGGTGAGCCCGCCGACGACCACGCCCGCCGCGCGCTCGAAGAAGCCCCCGACGCGCAGCGACGTGAGCATGCGATCGAGCCGGTAGGGGCGCTCGGTGCAGTCCTCGAGGAACACGAGCGCCCCCTCGGGGACGCGCAGCCGTCGCGACGCCGCACAGGCCGCGAGCAGCGCGAGGTTGCCGCCGAACGCGGGGCCGCGCGCCTCGCCGGCCACGACGACCTCGAGCTGCTCCCACGGCGGCGTCGGCTCCCCCTCGAGGCACGCGCGGAAGGGCTCGCGCGCCGCGGCCGCGCCGCCTAGGAACGCGACCATGGGCGCGTGGATCGAGCGCACGCCGACCGCGGCGGCCTCGACGTGCAAGGCGGTGACGTCCGAGAAGCCGACGATCCATTTGGGCCGCCGGGCGAGGAGGCTCCAGTCGACGAGGTGGACCACGCGCGTCGCTCCGAAGCCGCCGCGCGCGGCCACGATCGCGCGCACCCGGTCGTCGTCGAGCGCCGCCTCGAGCTCCGCGCGCCGGCGCGCGTCGTTGCCCGCGAGGTAGCCCTCGCGCGCGAGCAGATCGTCGCGCACCGCGAGCTCGTAGCGCTCGGCGAGCCACGCCGCGCCGGCGCGGTAGCGCTCGACGTCGAACGGCGAGGACGGCGCGATGACGGCCACGCGGTCGCCGGGGCGCAGCGGCGGCGGGGTGATCATGCGGGTCGCTGTGGCACGCCCGGCGGCCAGGCGAAAGAGCTCAGCGCAGCTTGCACTGGACGTAGGCAGTGAACTCGCGCGAGGGGCTGACGAGGAACGTGTAGACCTCGACCGACGCGTTGGCGGGCACGAGCACGCGCTTCACCTCGGGGTTCACGTTGGTCGACACGTTGCAGTCGGCGACCTTCGAGCATGCGCTCTTGATGTGAACGATGTGGTCGTAGCCGAACGGTCGGTAGCGCGCCTCGGTCGACCAGGTGATGCAATCCGGCACGGCCGCGTCGAGGCCGGTGTCCCGGGCGTCTCCGCGGAGCGCGTCCATGAGGACGTCCGGGACGATGCCGTCGCGCTGGGCGTCGAGCGAGGGGGCGTCGTGGGAGGCGTCTGCCGCCTCGACGTGGGAGCCCGGGCGATCGGCGCGCGGCGGTGCCGCGGCGGCGACGAGCGCGACCGTCACGGCGCTGGCAACGAAGAGGGATGAGGCGATGCGGCGGACCATGGCTGGCTCCGGCTGGCGGCGTTGATCGAGAGACGCGCGCGCCGCGCGGAGATTCACTTGCACGAGTCGCTCCGGGGGGTCGAGGCGGGGCGCGGCGGCGCCCGCTTCCGTGCCGGAGGCGGATCGGTCACCATCGTCGGGCCGTGCTGGAGTTCCTCGTGCCGCCGTCGCTCGGGCCGATCAAGGCCGCGGCGCGCGCGGAGCTGCTCGAGCGCGCGCTCACGAGCGAGCTCGGCGAGCCGGTGCGAATCGAGGTCGCGTCGAGCTACGGGCAGATGGTCGAGCGCGTCCGCCAGCGCGTGGCCGACCTCGCGTGGGCGCCGGCCGCGGTCGTCGCGCAGATCGAGGGGCTCGCCCTCGCGATCTTCAAGGTCGTGCGCAACGGAGCCTCGATCTACCGCTCGGCGATCGTGGCCCGCCGCGACGAGCCGCTGACGATCGAGCAGCTCCGCGGGACGCGCGCCGCGTGGGTCGATCCGCTGTCGCTCGGCGGCTACCTGCTCGCGGTCGACTGCCTGCGCCGTCGCGGCCTCGATCCCGATCGGACCTTCCGCTCGCAGACCTTCCACGGGTCGCACCCGGCCGCGCTGCAGGCCGTGCTCCGGCGCGACGCCGACGTCGCCGCCCTCACGATCGTGGGGGCGGGGGAGCAGGACCTCCGCCGCGGGCTGCAGATGCACGTCGGCGTCGACCACCGTGATTTCGTGATGCTCGCGATCTCCGAGGTGGCCCCGACCGACGCGCTCCTGCTCACCAACCGGCTCACGCAGGCCCACGCCGATCGGATCGTCGCGCGCCTGTTCTCGCCGACCAAGCGCCGCCGGGCCCCGAGCTTCCTCCTTTCGGCGCTCGAGGCCGAGGCGTTCGAGGTCGCGGCGCCGAGCGAGTACGCGCCCCTGTTGCGGATCGTCGAGCACGCCCGCGCCCCCGCGCGCGCGAGCGAGCCGCCGCCGCCGTCGCGACCACGGTGAGTCAACGCCGCGCGAGCCCGAGCCGCGCTCGCACCGCGCCTAGCCCCTCGCTCACCCCTGCGCGCGGCAGCTCTGCGATCGCGCGCAGCTCGTAGCGCGGCGTCGTCGCGCGGGCGACGAGGTGCACGTGCGCGCCGAGGGCGTGCGGGAGGCCGAGATCGAGCTCGAAGACGTCGCCGCACACCAGCACGCGATCGAGCCGCACCCCGAGCGCCGCCTCCATCGTGACCAGGGCGTCGAGGTAGCGGCCGCGCCGCAGCAGCACCGGGCGTGCGAGCCCGTCGAGCGAGAGCGCCTCGGGGACACGTCCAAGCCGCTCCGGCGCGCGCGCGGACGCGGTGATGGACCACTTCGCGGCCTCGCCGGCGACGGGCACCGGCCCGAAGCGGAGCGGCAAGGTCGCGAGGCGCGCCTCGATCCACGACGCGCGCGTGTTGCTCACCACGCACGCCGCGCGTCCGCTCGCGAGTACAGCGTCGACGATCTCCGTCGCCTCGTCGCGAAACACCGTGCGGACGTGCCGGTAGCTGTCCGCGAAGTCGTGGTCGACCGCCTCGTCGCGCTCGGCATCGGGGAGCGCGTCGCTGAGCAAGAGCTTCGCGACGCGCGAGGCGCGCAGGTACGGATCGGCGCACGCGGGCGCGACGACGCGGCCATCGACGACCCACCCGTGCCGCTCCGGGTGCGCGTCGACGTCCGCGGCGAGCCGTCGCCAAGCCTCGACCAAGGGGTGGCGATCGAGGCCAGCCCTCCGCGCGACGCGCTCCTGAAACGCCTCGAGGAAGGGGGCCGCGCACGCCTCGGCGTCGGTGAGCGTGCCGTCGAAATCGAAGAAGACGGCGTCGATCGACGCGCCGGCCGCGGCCATGGGGGAGCCTTCGTGGCGCGTGCGCCGCGCGGCAAACGGATTCGGGGGGTGCGCTGCTCGTCCGTCCAGGGAGCCGCGGCGCCGCATGACGTCGCCTCCGGGCGCGAGCGCGCCGATCGCGTCGCTCGGTGGACGCGCGCCGTGCGAGACTGCGCACCTCATGAGCACCGAGCACTACCTCGCCCTCTGCGCGCTCGGCCCCGATCGGCCCGGGCTCGTCGCGGACGTCACGCGCTACATCCACGCCCGCGGCGGCAACATCGAAGACAGCCGCATGGCGATCCTCGGCGGCGAGTTCGGGCTGCTCATCCTGATCTCGGGCGACGAGGCGCAGATCGCCACCATCGCGCGCGAGCTCGACGAGCTGCAGAAGGTCACCGGCCTCGCGGCCACGGCGCGCCCGACCAAGAGCCCCGAGGCGCACCGCAAGGCGACGGTGCTGCCGTGCGTGGTGACGGCCGAGGCGCTCGATCGCGAAGGGATCGTGCGCGCGGTGGCCGGCGCGCTGCACGCGATCGGCATCAACATCGTGTCGCTCGAGACCTCCGCCTACAACGCGCCCGTCTCGGGCTCGCCGCTCTTCCGCCTCGAGGCGCGCGTCGACGTGCCGCGCGGCGTGACGATCGCCCAGGTGCGCGCGGCGCTCGACGAGGTCGCGCGCACCGAGGCGATCGACGTCGAGGTGCGCTCGCTCATCGGCGAAGGGTGAGCACGCCGCGCCAAGCGGCCGCGGCGTGCTCGACGTCGGTCAACGGAACTTGTCGGTCGCCTTCACCAGCTCGCTCGTGATGCCTGGCTCCATCGCGCTGTGCCCGGCGTCGCCGACGATCGTGAGCTCGGCCTCGGGCCAGGCGCGGTGCAGCGCCCACGCCGACTCCATCGGGCAGACGACGTCGTAGCGCCCTTGCACGATCGCCGCTGGGATGTGGCGGATCCGGTGCACGTCCTCGAGCAGCTGAGCGTCGCGATCGAAGAAGCCCTTGTGCACGAAGTAGTGGCACTCGATGCGCGCGAAGGCGAGCGAGAACTCGTCGCCGCCGGTCTTGGCGATGTAGCCGGCGTCGGGCAAGAGCATGCTCGTCTTGCCCTCCCACGTGCTCCACGCGCGCGCGGCCTGCTGGCGCGCCGCGGGATCGTCGCCGGTGAGCCTGCGGTAGTAGGCGTGCAGCAGATCGCTGCGCTCGGCCTCGGGGATCGGCGCGAGGTAGCCCTCCCACGCGTCGGCGAAGAGCGCGCTCGCACCGCGCTGGTAGAACCAGTCGATCTCCTGCTTTCGCAGCAGGAAGATCCCGCGCAGCACCAGCTCAGTCACGCGCGCGGGGTGCTTCTGTGCGTACGCGAGCGCCAGCGTGCTCCCCCACGAGCCGCCGAAGACCATCCAGCGCTCGAGGCCGAGCGCCTCGCGCAGCCGCTCCATGTCGGCGACGAGGTCCCAGGTCGAGTTCTCGCGCAGCTCCGCGTGCGGCGTGCTCTTGCCGCAGCCGCGCTGGTCGAAGAGGACGATGCGATAGGCGCTCGGATCGAAGAAGCGCCGCATCTTGGGGTCGGTGCCGCCGCCGGGGCCGCCGTGGACGAAGAGCACCGGCTTGCCGTTCGGGTTGCCCGACTGCTCGTAGTAGAGCTCGTGGAGCTCGGAGACGCGCAGGCGGCCGACGTGGAAGGGCTCGATCTCCGGGTACAGCGTGCGGCGCGCCTCGGGCTCGGTCATGCCCCGCAATCAAGCAGCGCGCGCGCGCGGCGGAAAGGCCGAGCGCTACGGCGGGCAGTTGAGCGCCGTCGCATAGACCTGCATCGGCGCGGCCGTCGGTTCGGCCATGTAGACGACGACCGCTCCGTTCGACGTCGCGATGAGGCGCGGGCTCGATCCGGCGAAGAACTGGCTCACGAGCAGGCGATCCGCGCGCGGCGTGCCGTCGCGCTCGAGCGGCTGGACGTAGAGGCGCTGCGCGTGGGTCGCGTCCCCCTCCATCCACGCGACGAGCACGTCGCCGTTGGCGGTGCCGAGCCCGACCCCGCCGTCGCGGAAGGCCTGCGCGCTCACGAGGTGCGCGGGGTCGAAGCTGGCGGTGGTGCGATCGAGCGTCGCGAAGCGGACGCTGGCGCTCGACGCGCCGCTCGGGCCGTCGACCCACACCACGTGCGCGGCCTTGCCGTCGTCGCTCGGTGCGAGGCGGATCCATCGCCCCTTGCCCTCGATCGTCGGGCCGTCGATCGCGCGGCCGCCGATCCCGCTGCCGACGATCTGCGCGGGGGTCCTCCCCTCGGCGATCCAGGCCGCGATCGTCGCGCCGTCGGGCGCGCCCACGACCGCGAACCAGTACGCCTTGTCGGCCAGCGGCGTGACCGGCGCTCCCACGCTGCGCACGCCCGCCTCATACGTGGCGATGACGTGCGTCCAGCCCGGCGATAGATCGCCCTCGACCCAGCGATAGCCGCGCGGCGTCGCGTGCAGGCCGCTGCAGTACTCCTTCGAGACGACGGTCACCGGCCCGGGCGCCGAGCTGCCCGCATCGAGCTCGGCGAAGCGGCACAGATCGCGCGAATCCCACGCCATCGCCGCGCGGCGCCCGAAGCCGTCGGCGAGCGAGAGACCGCCGATCGACAGCCCGTCGGGGCGGCCGCCGAAGACCGCGATCGGCGCGCCCGCGAGCGTCCCGTCGGCGCGGAGCGGCGTCGCGACCCAGCTCCGATCGGTCGCTGGATCGTCGGAGGACATCGTGCCGACGAGCGCCCCGCCCTCGACGTGGATCGCCGAGGTGACCTGGTGATCGTCAGGGGGCTGGGTGAGCTGGGTCGTGGGGCCGAGGCTCCACTTGCAGGTGCCGCTCGGCGCTATCGCGCTCGAGCCGTCGGCGCCGTCGGGCGCGTGCGCGTCGCGACCGCCGTCGAGTCGGCCGTACGCGCCATCGGCGAAGAGCACGTCGGTGCGCGAGCCGCACGACGTCGAAACGAGCGAGAGCGCGAGGGCTCCGGCGCGCCGCAGGGACATGCGCGGCGGGTAGCACGCGCCCCGGTGGGCGTCGCGTCGCGTCGCGTCGAGGTCGCACACTTCTTGACGCGTCGGGGCTTGCGCGCCCGCACGCGTACGCGCGAAGTGCGCAGCCCAAAACGAGGGATTTCATGATGCGAGCCGCGATCACCGGAGCCGGTCACTACCTCCCGTCGAAGGTCGTCACCAACGACGACCTCGCCCGGCTCATGACGACGAGCGACGAGTGGATCCAGCAGCGCACCGGCATCAAGGAGCGCCGCTTCATCGAGCACGACGGCATCGGCGCGAGCGACCTCGCGGTGCCCGCCGCGAAGATGGCGCTCGACCAGGCTGGGCTCGCGCCGGTCGACGTCGACGCGATCATCTTCGCGACGCTCTCGCCCGACGTGAACTTCCCGGGCTCCGCGGTCTTCCTCCAGCACAAGCTCGGCTGCCGGCAGATCTGCGCCCTCGACGTGCGCAACCAGTGCAGCGGCTTCCTCTACTCGCTCTCGATCGCCGACGCCTGGATCCGCGCCGGCGTCTACCGCAACGTGCTCATCGTCGGCGCGGAGGTGCACTCGACCGGCATCGAGCTGAACGAGCGCGGGCGCGACGTCGCGGTGCTCTTCGGCGACGGGGCAGGGGCCGTGGTCGTGCAGCCGAGCGACGACGACGCGCGCGGCATCCTCGACGTCGAGCTGCACGCCGACGGCGTCGGCGCGCGCGAGCTGTGGCTCGAGGCGCCGGCGTCGATGTACGTCCCGCGCTTGACCCAGGCGATGCTCGACGAGGGGCGCCACTACCCGAAGATGAACGGCAAGGCCGTCTTCCGTTGGGCGGTCGACAAGATGCCCGAGGTGGCCGCCGCGAGCCTCGCGCGGCTCGGCATGACCTCGCAGGACGTCGACCTGTTCGTCCCGCACCAGGCGAACATGCGCATCAACCAGCTCGTCGCGATGAAGCTGAACATCCCGCAGGAGAAGCTCGTGCACAACATCGACCGCTACGGGAACACCACGGCGGCGACGATCCCGATCGGCCTCTCGGAGTCGTGGAAGGAGGGGCGGATCGCGAAGGGGACGCGCGTGCTCATGGCCGCCTTCGGCGCCGGCTTCACCTGGGCGAGCGCGGTGGTGAGGTTCTGAGCGGGCGGCGCGCGCGGCGTCGTGCCATCGACGCAGCCGAGCGTCGGCCCTCCGTGTCGCGCTCTGCGTGCCTCGCGCTGAGGACCGGCGTCGCATGCTCGTCCAGACGCCTCACGTGCCTGCGCTGTTCGCGTTGGCAGGCCTCTCGGTGGGCAGCCCCGGACGTGCGTCGGGCACGATGAGGAGCTCGGAGGCGTGTCTGACGAGCGCGACGATTGCCCTAGCGTGCCGAGCCTCGGCGACGCGGGAGGCGCGGGCGAGGTCGGTCTCTTCGCGCGCGGCGCGAAGGCGCGCGTGACCGCGACGGACGGCCTGAAGGGTCAGTGAAGGCAGCAGAGGGCGCGGCGATGGGAGGTGCGGCTGGAGCCGGAGCCTCGGCCGCCGCCTGCGCGTCGCCGTTCAGCCGATCAATTCCGCGACCGTCGTCACCGCGGCGGCGCGCCGCACCCACGCGCGCAGCGTCTCGAGGGTCGGCTCGCTCAGGATGCGCGTGCGCTCCTCTTCGCTCGGCATGATGCCGCGCGCCTCGAGGAAGGCGATCACGCTGGCGGCCGTCGCGGCGCGCTGCCCCTCGTCGAGGCCGCGCTCGATCCCCTTCTCGATCCCCTCTTCGAGCCCCTGCTCGTAGCCGTAGTCGACGAGGTCCTCGATGATGACCGGCTGCATGTCGGCTCTTTCCATGGCGCGCACGAGGTCAGGGTAGCGCCCGCACGAGGTCGCGACCACCGCGGCCATGAGCGCTTCGCGTGGGCTCGCGCCGGCGCGCGCGAGCGCCGAGACCACGCGGTCACACAACTGCTCGAGGGTGAGCTCGCCGAGCCGGGCGGCGGGGGCGAAGCAGGCCGTCTGGGGCGAGGCGAGCAAGAGCTCGGCGGGGAGCTCCGCGATGACGATCGGCGTGTGCGCGATCGTGACGTTGCCGCGGCGGATGGTGGTCTCGCGCTGCGCGGGCGACGGCGTGCGCAGCCAGATGACGCACGTCTCGACGCGCCGCTCGGGGTGTCGGAGCGTGAGGGCCAGGTGGTAGCCGAAGACGCGATCGGAGAAGCCCGGGTCTCGGTAGCCCTGACACTCGACGTGCAAGAGCGCGGGCTCGCCGACGCGGGCGACGAAGTCGGCCTCTCGCGGGTGGGGGGGCAAGTCGAGGTTCGGGTCGTCGAGGGCGACGATCTCGTCGTCGGTCACGTCGAGCAGCTGCGGGGCGAGCGCGCGCAAGAGCGCGACGAGCGAGCCGGGCGAAGCGCGCGCGAGGGCGCGGAAGGCGCGATCGGTGGAGGCCATGGCGCGGGGGCTTCGCACGCGGCGTGCCGGCGAAGAGCGAGGAGAATTCGCCTGAATTCCCGGCCTCGCGCGCCGGCGGTGCCGGCGGCCGCCGGCGGAGCGTCGCTGCTCACTTCGTCGACTTGAGCCCCTCCGCCCCCAAGTCCTGCGGCATCCCGAACGACCGCAGCGTCGCCGTCGTCGACGCCATCGACCCCTGCTCCGTCATCGCGGACGCGGCGATGAGCACCGGCCCGACTTCAGGGCAGAAGGTTCGCTCGATTGTCGATCCGTCCGGGAATCGCTCGCGCGTTCTCGCGCAGCCGTCGAACGACCCCGCGTCCACCGTCACGTGCGCGTCGACCTCCACCACCTCGACGTTCGCCCCCTCCGCCGCCGGCCACTTGTCGCCGAGCCTCGGCGGCGTCTTCAGCAAGTAGCCGCCCGCCGGCTCGCGCACGATGCCGTCGGGCGCCACGCGCAGAGTCGTCGCGTCGCTGCCCGTGCGCAGCGTCACTGTGTCGCCGCTCGCCGCTGCGACCTTGGCGATCGACATCATCCCCTGATCGAGCTCGCTGTCGCGCACGGTGAACACCCACTGCATCCCCGCGTCGAGCGGGTACCAGTGCAGCGCACCCGAGTGCTGCGCCTGCGCCCCGGGGCTCTGCGCGCCGCGTCCGCCGCCGCATGCGCCGGCGAGCAAGAGGCCCACCATCGACGTCGCCCTCGCGAGGCCTCTCGCCTTCACCTCGTCACCTCCGTGATCTCGGCCGAAATAAGCGTGTGCAGGCGCTCCGCGAAGCGCGCGGCGTCGAGCTCCGCGCGCACCTCCACCGTCGTGGGGCTCGACGCGTAGTCGACCTTCGCCGCGCCGAGATCGAGCGCGCGGCCGAGCTCGCCGGCCACCACGCGCGCCACGATCGCGCGCGCCTCCTTCTCGAGCAGCGGCGCGTCGGCGCCCCAGTGCCCCTCGACGTGGGCGCGGATCGCGAGGCGCCCCTGAGGCAGCGGCTCGGCCGCGATCGCCGCGCCGTCGCACTCCTCGGCGAGCGCGGGGGCGGGGCCCGCGTCGGCCTTGGAGGCGAGATCGGCGAGCGGGCAGCGCGCGAGCAGCGCGATGGGCGCCTGGCCGATCCACCGCAACAGCGGCGCGTACGGCGACGTCTGGGCCAGGGCGCGCGCCTTCGGCAGCTTGCCGCCCGCGAGCGCGATCGACACCTCGACCGGCCCGAAGCGCCCCGCCTCGCCCGCGATCACGTCGCCGCCGGGCAGGTACATCACCGCGGCCGACGCGCGCTCGCCCGACGGCAGCGAGCCGAACGCGCGCACCACGTCGGGGCGTGTGGGGCTGCGGCCGCTCGGCTGCATCGCGCGGCGCTCGAAGGCGGCGATCGCCCCCTCCGGCGAGCTGCCGGCCGGCAGGCGCGCGGCGTAGAAGCCGACCTCCGCGAAGCGCGCGTAGATCGCCTCATCGGACGCGCGCAGATCGAAGCCGAGCAA
Organism: Myxococcales bacterium; assembly: GCA_021783935.1. Taxonomy (GTDB): domain Bacteria; phylum Myxococcota_A; class Polyangia; order Polyangiales; family JADJMO01; genus CAIXWQ01. The sequence goes on from JAJXTK010000024.1 coordinate 13,247, forward strand.
GCTCGCGAGCCGATCGAGGCCGTCGCGGGGCACGACGGTGCCGATCGGACCGCCTAGCGCCCCCGCGAAGAGCTCCTTGGGCCGCGCCAACGCCGCCCAGCGCGCGCCCGGCCCCTGGGTGATCCCCGCGAGCGTGGGCGCCTCGAGGGCGGGCATGGTCGGCTTGGCGACGCTCGCGGGCTTCGGACCGCCGCAAGCGACGAGCGTGAGCGCGAGGAGGGGGAGGGGGCGCATGTTCGTCGGCGTCGGGGGCGCGACGCGAGAGGGCTACGAGCCGACCTGGATGCGCGCGAACTTGCGGTTCTTCGAGCCGACTCGCACCAAGAACGTACCCCCCTTGGCGAGCGCGCGCTTCGGGTTGCTCTCGCGCGCGCCGTCGACCTCGACGCCCCCTTGCTCGACCATGCGGCGCCCTTCGCTCGTCGTGGTCACGAGCTTCGCCTCGGCGAGCGCCTTCGGCAGCCACAGCTCGGCGCCGTCGCAAGCGACGACGACCAGCGGCACGTCGTCGGGGGTGGCGTCGGCCTCGAACTTCAGGTCCCACGCCTTTCGCGCGCGCTGGCCCTCGGCCTCGCCGTGGTAGCGACCGACGATCTCGTCGGCGAAGAGCTTCTTGGCCTCCTTCGGATTTCGCCCCTGGGCGACCTCGGCGCGCAGCGCGGCGATCTCCTGCGTGCTCTTGGTCGAGAGCAGCTCGAAGTAGCGCCAGATGACGCCGTCGTCGACGAGCATCAGCTTGCGGTACTGCTCGTCGGCCGCCTCGTCGATGCCGACGTAGTTGTCGGCGCTCTTGCTCATCTTGTCGCCGACGACCTTGCCCTGCGCGTCGAGCTTCGCGTTGATCCCCTCGAGCAGCGGCACCGTCATCACGATCTGCCCGCGCTTGCCGTACTGCGGCATCAGATCGCGGCCGACCAGGAGGTTGAAGAGCTGGTCGGTGCCCCCGAGCTCGACGTCCGACTCGATGGCGACCGAGTCGTATCCCTGCAAGAGCGGGTAGAGGAACTCGTGCTGGTGAATCGGGCGCTCCTCTTCGAAGCGCTGGCGGAAGTCCTTGCGCTCGAGCATTCTCGAGACGGTGCTCTTGGCCATCAGCCGCACCAGGTCCAGCGGCGAGAGCTTGCCGAGCCACTCGGAGTTGTAGCGAATCTCCGTCTTGTGCTCGTCGAGGATCTTCTTCGCCTGATCGAAGTACGTCCTCGCGGCGGCGCGGACCTCCTCCTCCGACAGCGGCGGGCGCGCCTTGTTCTTGCCCGTGGGGTCGCCGACCATCGCGGTGAAGTCGCCGATCAAGAAGAGCACGTGGTGCCCGAAGTCCTGGAACTGCCGCATCTTCTGCATCAGCACGGTGTGGCCGAGGTGCAGATCGGGGCGCGTCGGATCGAAGCCCGCCTTGATGCGCAGCGGCTTGCCGGTCTTCGCCGACTCGGCGAGCCGCGCCTCGAGCTCGCTGCGCACGTGCAGGTCCACGATGCCGCGCGTGAGCTCGGCGATTTGCATGGCGAGGTCCATGGCCGGCGTTCTAGCTGCAATGGCGCGCGGCGACCAACGTCGACGGGCTCGGCGGCAGGTCGTCGAGAAACGGCCTGCTAGCGCCTGTCGCCGCCGCGTCGCGAGGAGCGCGGCGGCTCGTCGTCGTCGCCGGTGATCGCGAGGTGCCGACTGGAATTCACGAGCTCGCGCAGCTCCTTGCCGACCTTGAAGAACGGCAGCCGCTTGGCCGGCACTTCGACAGGCTGCCCGGTGCGCGGGTTTCGTCCGGCGTAGGGGCGATAGGGGCGCACCGAGATCGAGCCGAAGCCGCGGATCTCGATCCCCTCGCCCTCCTTCATCGCCTCGATCATCGAGTCGAAGACGCAGTTCACGACCAGCTCGGCCCGCGCCTTCGTCAGCTCCCCTCGCGCCGCGACCGCGTCGATCAGCTCGCTCTTCGTCATGATTGGCTCCGACCCGCCCGAGGCGCGCCGCGCTCCGCCGGGCTCCCCCGTCCCCTTCGTGAGCCCGAAAGCTCGCGAAATCGTTAGGACAAGTCGTAACGTAGAGCGGCGCTTCGGTCAACGGAGCCGAGCGCGCCTCACTTGCCCGCGGCGCGGTAGGCCAGGTACCCCTTGAGCGCCTCGCGGATCGCCCGGTTCGCCTCGAAGGGCCCGGAGAAGTCCTCGACGACGACCGACTTCTTCTCGAGCGTCTTGTAGTCCTCGAAGAAGCGTTTGAGCTCGGCGAGCTGGTGCTGCGGCAGCTCGCGGATGTGGGTGTACTGCGCGTAGGCGGGGTCGAAGAGGCTGATGGCGATGACCTTGTCGTCGAGCCCCTTCTCGTCGCGCATCGACATCATGCCGATGGCGCGCGCGCGCACGATCGTCAGCGGCACGACCGGCTCCTGCCCGAGCACCAGCACGTCGAGCGGATCGCCGTCGTCGCAGTAGCTCTGCGGGATGAAGCCGTAGTTCGCCGGGTAGTGCACCGCGGAGAAGAGGACGCGATCGAGCATGAGCAAGCCCGTCTTCTTGTCGAGCTCGTACTTGTTCTTCGACCCCTGCGGGATCTCGACGAGGGCCGGGAAGCCCTCCTCGATCGGCTCGCTCACCTCGATGTCGTGCCAGGGATGCGTCGCGGGCATGTTGGCGGGCGGTTTACGCGATGCGAAAAGGAACGCAAGCGGCTCGCGACGTGTCACCGCGCTTTCGGCGCCTGCGCCGACGTGGTCGATCGCCGGGCATGAGCGTGCTCCCCGACGACCTGCGTGAGCTTCCGAGGGCGCTCGCCGCGCGCGGGTGGGAGGCGCGCGTCGTCGCGACGACCGGTTCGACCAACGACGACGCGCGCGCCTGGGCGGCCACGCACGCCGAGGGGCGCCTGATCGTGGTCGCGGACGCGCAAGATCACGGTCGCGGTCGACACGGTCGCGCTTGGAGCTCCCCGTCCGGCGCGAGCCTCGCGCTCTCGGTCGTCCTGCGCCCTGCGCTGCCGCCGGCGCGCCTGCCGGTCATCGCCCTGCTCGCGGGCCTCGCCGCGCGTCGCGCGATCGCCGTGCGCGTGCCGGCCGTCCTGCTGAAGTGGCCGAACGACGTGGTGGTCGAGGCGCAGGACGGGCTGCGCAAGCTGGCAGGCGTCCTCGTCGAGAGCTCGCTCTCGGGGACGCGCGTCGATCACGTCGTGGTCGGCGTCGGCGTGAACGTCGCCCGCGCGTCGTTCCCGCCCGAGCTCGAAGGTCGCGCGACGTCGCTCGCGATGCTCGGCGCGGAGGGGCCCGCGCTCGACCGCGGCGCGCTCGTGATCGATCTGCTCGAGGCGCTCGAAGACGAGCTCGCCGTCCACCTCGCGCACCCCGGCGAGCTCCCCTCGCGCATCGCCGAGCACGACGCGCTGCTCGGCGTCGAGGTCGCGATCGACGGTCAGGCGCGCGGCGTCGCCGACGGCATCGCCGAGGATGGCCGGCTTCGCGTGCGCACCGACACCGGCGCGATCGTGCTCGCCGCTGCGGGCGAGGTGACGCTCACGGCGGCGCGGGGGCGCCGGTCGCGGTGAGCGCGAAGTGGAACGACGAGTCGATCGCGTTGGTCTGGTAGTCGTGCATGTCGACGACGATCGCGCCGTCGCTCGCGCGACGCTGGATCTCCGCGTAGCCGAAGTTGCCGGTGCTGGTGAGCGGCGCGCCGCCGTTGCCGATGGTGACCTGCTGGCTTCCGGTCTTCCCGTACGTGTGCGTGTGGCCGACGATGGCCAGCGTGTACGGGTAGTTCGCCATGATCTGCTCGGACGGCGAGGTCCCGGGCGCGGTGGTCGCGGCCTTCGGCTCGTGGCGGATCACGAACGTGTAGGTCGTGGGCTGCGCGAGCGCCGAGTCGAGCCAGCTGCCCTGCGTGCTGTCCCACGCGTTGGCGGCGATGAAGACGAACTTCGAGGTCCACGAGCCGTCGTTCGCGTCGATGCGCACCGAGTAATAGGGCTTGGTCTGCCCGATCGGCGCGTAGAGCATCGACATCATCGCGTTGTAGCTGTTCGACGGCCAGTCCGACGAACCAGGGACGCAGTTCGAGGCGGTCGCCCCGGTGCACTCGTGGTTGCCCATGGCAGGGAACCAGGTGCCGGTGAACTGGGCGCGCGCCGTCAGGTAGATCTGGAACTGCGCGGCGGCGTTGTTCGTGCTCGGCCCGGCGAAGCAGTAGTCGCCCGTGCTCAAGGCGAAGGCGTAATTGCCCGCCTGAATGTCCTGGTAGATCTGCGTGATGATCGCGGTCGGGTAGCCCGAAGTGGCATTGTCCGACGCCGGGCGCGTGTCGCCGGCGACCGCGAAGCGCAGGTTCGCGACCTTGCCGCCGCTGCCGGTCACCGTACCGGGGGGGCCGACCGGCACGCCGCTGTCGACGCTACCCCCGCCGGCGTCTGGCGTCGTGGTGCCGCAGTTGGTCGGCGCCGACTGGCACTTGCTCGTCGTCGGGTTGCACCACCAGCCCCCGTAGCAGCCGTTCGGTTGGCAAGTGTGCGTCGACGGGCTGCAGTAGCAGGTCGAGCTCACGCTCGGAGCGACCAGGCCGTTGCACGTCGTGGGCGTGCCGCCCGACCCCGCGTCGCTCGGCGGCGGCGTCGTGGTCGTTCCCGTGTCGCTCGCCGGCGTGCCCGCGTCGGCCCCGGGCGTCGTGCCGCACACGTCGCCGCGCGGCACGCAGACGTCGACCTGATCGCCGGCGGCGGTCGTCAGCGTCGCGCACGCGCGGTCCGACGAGCACGCACCGCCGGCGCCGCACGGGGGCGCGCAGTAGATGTCGCCGCCGAACTGGGCGCAGTCGCCGCCGCTCGGGCAGTCGGTGTCGCTCAGGCACGCTTGGCAGGACGGGTAGCTGCCTGAGGGGGTGGTGCCGTCGGCGGTCGCGCCGGCGTCGCCGCCAGACACCGGGACGAGCCCGTCGCTGCTGCCGTTGGCGGTGCTGCAGCCGGCGGCGCTGCAGCCGGCGAGGAGGGAAGTGAAGAGGAGGGCGCGACGAAACATGGGTCCTCATCGGTGCCACGCGCTCACATGACGAGCACGTTAAGGCTGCGTCACGGGGCGCGACACGGATCCGACGCGACGTGGGCGCCGTCCTCGGCCGAATCTTCCGCGCCCCGACCTCGAAGCCTTCATCAAGGCTGCGTCGATCTACCCACGACGCGCGTCGGCGAGCGGCCGCGCGTCGCCGTGCGCGTCGCGGAACACGCCGCACGCGCTCGACGGCTCGGCCGTGGGTCCGCTCGCGAGCGCGACGTCGATCGGGAGGCCCAGCGTGCTCGCAGCGCGCACGAGCGCCGCGAACGCCGCCTCCGAGCCCGTCGCCGCGGCGACGCCGAGCGCGAGATCGACGCCGCCCCCCCGCGGCTCTGCGATGCCGATCGGCGCGGGCGAGGCCAGCGCAGTGCCGGGAGCGAGGCGGGGCACGCCGCGCAAGATCGGCTCGGCGAGCAGCGGCGCCGAGAGGCCGGTGCCCGCGAGCGGCGTCGCGCTCGAGGCGACGAGCACGCACGCGATCGCGAAGGCGCCGTGCGCGTCGGCCGCGGCCACGATCTCGACGGCCGCGTCGGTCGCGAAGCTCGCCTCCTCGGCGAGCGGATCCCGGAAGGGGGCGACCACCCAGCGGCGCGCCCCCACTTCGACGAGCTTGGCGGGCGAGGTGCCCGCGCTCGCCGCGTCGAGGTCTTCGGGCGTCAGCGTGCCGCCGAGCGACCGAGCGGCCGAGGTCAGCAGCGCGTCGCGCACCGCCCCCGCCCGCAGGAACATCGGCCCGGCGCGCCCGAAGGCGTGGATCGAGGCGACGCGCTCGTCGTCGATCGCCCCGTTGGACGCGGCGGCGCCGGTAGCGAGCCGCGCGAGCTGGCTCGTCGCGCGAACGCCGCGCCCCGCGTGCGCGACCATCAGCGCGGCGGGGAGCCCGGGCACGGCGATGCGCGCGGCGTCCGGCACCTCGTCTCGCGTGACGTGACCGCGCGGCCGCGGC
>JAJXTK010000558.1 GCA_021783935.1 Myxococcales bacterium
GTCGCCGTCGCGACCTCGTTCGCGCGCTCGAGCGGCGCGCGCCCGTCCGGGCGCCGCGGCGATCGCCGAGCTGCTCGTCGACGAGCTCGCCGGCGCCGTCGTCGCGATCGCGAGGACCTCGTTCGCGCGCTCGAGCGGCGCGCGCTCGCCCCGACGCCACGGCGATCGCCGAGCTGCTTGTCGACGAGCTCGCCGGCGCAGTCGTCGTGGGATCGCGAAGACCTCGTTCGCGCGCTCGAGCGCCGCGCGCCCGGCCCGCTCTGCGGCTGAGATAGAGTTGGCGGATGCGCGTCGACCCAAATGGCCGAGGCAGCCCAATCTCTCACTCCCGCCGAGTGGTGCTGCTCGGCCGCGTCTCTCGCGGCGAACGCCAGCAGGATCCCGAGTCGCAGCTCGCGCCGCTGCGCGCGGCGGCTGCACGCCTTGGTTGGAAGGTCGTCGAGGAGGTGGCGCTGAAGCTCTCCGCCTGGGACGCCGGCGCCGCGGCGGAGGTGCGCCGTCGCGCGCTCGAGCCCATCGAGCAGGGCCGCGCGGACACGCTCATGGTCTGGGCCTGGGACCGCTATTCTCGCGAGGGCATCGAGGGAGCGTTCCGCGAGCTCCGTCACCTCGAGGACCATCTCGGCGCGGCCCTCTACAGCCTGCAGGAGACGTTTCTCTCGACGGCCACGGCAGACCGCTCCCAGCGCGAGTTGCTGCTTTCGATCATTGCCTGGGCGGCGAAGTGGGAGAGCGAGCGGAAGTCGCAGCGCCTACGAGCCAAGGTCGACACGAAACGCAATCGCGCCGAGGCGCTCGGTCAGCGCGCCGTGTGGGGCGCCGGTCGCCTCGCGACGGGTGAGGAGGTGGAAAGGGTGCGCCGGCTGCGCGAGGAAAAGAAGATGTCGGTGCGAGCCATCGCCGCCGAGCTGGGGTTGTCGAAGTCGCAGGTTGGGCGACTTCTCGCCGGACGGCTCGATTAGACGCTTGTCGTCGTCGCCGACGGGCCCGGTCTGGACGTCCAGACTGTCCCGGCGCAAGCGGCGGGACACGCGGGTTGCTCACTCGGAATCGGGCCACGCGTTGGCCGAGGAGGATCGGGACACCGTCGACCCAGTTCAGGCGTCCGCGCCCTCTCGATTCGACTGCTGTCGACGATCCTCGCGCTCGGTCGCGCGGATCTTCCGGTCTGTATGCCAAGAGGATCGCCATCTACCGCGTGCCCGCGCGCGCCGCGGCGAGCGCACCGATCGAATCGTCGGCGCCGGCGAGGAGGCGGGCAAGCTGGTCGCGCAGGCTCACGAGGTCGGCGTCGAACCGACCCGCGAGCGCCAGCCGCACCACCTCGCCGATGCGAGCGTCGGCGCGCCACCCCGCGATCGAGAAGCCGGCCGCCTGCTCGAACCGCTGCACCTGCTGGCGAAGCTGCAGCAGTTCGTCGGCGCGACGCTGCGCCGTCTCTTCGAGTGACTTCACCCGCGACGCTGCGTGCTCCTCGGCGTTCTTGTACCCTCGCCCGTAGCCGCGCGTCTCGGCTTCCGTCACCGCTTCCGGAGACTGTTCGACGGCGCGCCGGAAGAGCGCGGCGACGAACTTCCGATCGAGGGGCTGCGCGTCCAGCTTCGGTGCCTCGGTCGCCACGGCGAGGCCCTTGCCCTTCGCGACGAGCAAACCCCACGTCGGCGGCAGCTCGCCAGGCTTCACGATCTCCGCGCTGCCGACGACGAGCCACCACCGATCGCAGAAGCGGGCGATCGCCTCCGCCTTTCGCGGCTCATCGCGCTCCTTGATCCAGTCGGAGCGCGACGCCTTGAGCTCGAACCCCTGCACCTCCAGCCCGCGCGAGGGGAATAGGTTCATGGAGACCGCGTCGGCGAATCGCTCCTGCCCGCTATAGCCGGTGCGATTCTTCACGTTGAAGAGGAGCGCGAACTCGGGCGCCTTGTAGCGCTCGGCGAGCCTCGCCTCGAGCTGCGGCGTAGTCAGAGCCTCGCCGGCCCGCGCACGGCTCACCGTCCAACCCCGCGCGGCATCGGCGGCGCGATCGCCGCCATCGCCAGCGCCACTGAGAGAGCGCCTCGACGCCGGCGCTGGCGTTCGGTCTCGCGGCCGAGCTCGAGCGCGCGTAGTTCCTCCTCGCGCTCGAGCGCGGCCTCCTCGCGCCGCTGGCGCTCGGCCTCGAGGCGGGCGAGTCGGTTGCGCTCATGGGCCACGGCTCCGTGGCAGCACTTCTTAGCCTTCTTGCCGCTCCCGCACGGACAAGGCGCGTTTCGGTCGATCTTCATGAGCGTGTTGCCTCCCGCATCCGCCTCCGAATGCGAACGACGCGCTGGAGAAAGCAGGGCCAGCAGCCGTTGACGTTGCCTGGCGCGAAGTACTGCCCGCAGCTCTGGCAATGGCTGTCGTGGCGGCTCGCCTCCGCGATGGAACGCGCGACGCCATCCAGGGCGCGCCCGAGAGCGACGTGCGCTGGCATCTCGACCTGGTCGGCCTCGGTCACAGAAACGCTCGCGCGTCGAAGATCACCGAGACCTCGTCGGCGAGGATCGGGCACCCGAACCCCGGCAGAAGCTCGACCACCTCGTCCCTCGAGATTTCGAAGCGCTCGGCAATGTGGTCGACGAGGTTCCGCTTCTGATCCGGCGTCAGCCGCAAGATGTCGACGAAATAGACCTCGCGTTCGACGCCCATGACGATGGCGCGCGTCGGGATCGGGCTCTCGATCGGCGCCTCCATGCCTCCGTAGACGCGAAGCCAATCGGCGGCGCGCTCCGACGTCGGGTTGATGTGGGCGACCGGCGGGATCACAGTTCGCATCCAGGGAAGAGACGCGCAACGATCTCGTCGACGGCGTCGAGCGCGCGCTCCACGTCGCCTTGACGCAGCGCCTCGGAAAAGGACTGCACCGGGGCGAACGCCGCGACGATCTTGCCAGCCATCTCGACGTTGCGTCCCTCGTCGACGCAGAAAGCGATCGCGGCGCGGAGTACTTCGCGCCGAGAGGTGACGACGCGGCGGCCGCTATCGTCAGTCGGTGTGGTGGTTTCGTCAGGCACGATGTTTCCTCCTAGTTCCATCGCAGCGGGTTCATCGGATTGACGACTGAGACGAGGATCTCCACGAGCCTTCCGTCGACTCGGCGCAGCTCGCTCCGCATCGCTTCGAGCGCTAGCTTCCGCTCCTGTTCGATCCGCCTCCTCTCGTCGCGCTCGGCGCGCACCTGGCGGTGGAGCTGGCGCACCCGCCCGAGCGCGAAAGCGGCGATCGCCAGGCTCACGCCCGCGGTCAAACCGAGAACGAGCCCGATCACGGTGCCCCCTTGTCGGAGGCGCCGGTCTGGACGTCCACACTGCGGGATCGCTCGATCTCCTGCAGCTGCTCCCGCACCGCGCGCTCGCACGCCGGCGACAACTCGTAGAAGCCGAGCGCGCCGCCCGGTTTCACCACGCCGCGCTCGATCCGTTCGACGGGAACTGGGTGCGGCAGCGCTCGCACGCCGCGCGTGATCAGCGCGAAGCGGCCCGGGCCGTAGTTGCCGAAGGCGAGTTCGTGAGCCGCCGGCGTTTCGATGGGCGACCGCGAAAGTCGCTTCTCGGATCCCTCAGGCGCCGTCGCGATGCACTCGTCGAGTTCCACCACGGCGAGAACGTGGCCGAGCGGCAGTTGCGTCGGCCCGCTCGGCTTCGTGCTGACGATCTGCACGCCGTGGGCGTTCAAGACGGCTGCGAACGGCTGCGTGTGGCAGATCTCGCGGCACTCGCGCGGGAAGCCCTTGGACGCGACGATCGCGATCTCGCCGCGCATCGACGTGCTCCAGTCGCGCGTCTCGTACCGCTTCGCATCCCATGCCATGAGCGATGCCCACGGTTGCGTGAGAGAGATCGCGCGCATCACGCCACCGGTTCCGTCGCGCCGGCGGGCGGCTTCCAGCCGAGGAGATCGCGGAGGCGTGCGATTCCGCCCCACGCGGCGAACAGCGCCTCCGCCGCCTCCTTGTAATCCGCCCGGAATTTCCGGATCCCCGATCCTGGAAACACCATCCAGCCGATCACGCGGCGCAAGGTGCCGCCGCTCGTCGGCGACGGATCGACGTCAACCTTGCGCGCGCTCGCGACGGAGCCCTCGCCGAGCTGGTTCTTCGTGCCGCCGTTGTCGGCCCAGATGGCGCCCGTGAAGTTGCCGGTGTCGAGGTTGGCGACGATACCGGGATCGCCGAGGTGCGCGTCGGGCATGAGGGCGCGCGAGCCGGGCGTTTCGACGATGTAGCAGACCTCCAGTGCGTCGATGTCGCCGAGGCTCGTCTCTGACTTAACCGAGCAAGCCCCCGGCTGTGCCGGGGAGACTCCCGAAGTTTGACAGCTCCGGGAGTAGCTGCGGACGCTCCCCCCTCGTGAACCGGCCAGGGCTCAACGAGAAGGGAGC
>JAJXTK010000559.1 GCA_021783935.1 Myxococcales bacterium
TGCACGACCGCAATCCGGGTTTTCCCTGGCTGGCTGTGGAGTTTCCCCGAGACCGCCCGATCCACTCCCGCGTCATCCCTCTATTTTCCGCGGGATCGACCTCAGCCTGCTGACGGTCACAGGTTCCGCAGGCCGTTTCTCAACGGCCTGCCAGGTGCGGCGCCGGCAGGCGCGCGGAGGCGCGCTCGGCTCAGGCCAGCGGGAGCCGCTCGACGAAGCACTTGCAGCAGGTCGGCGCGTACTTCTCGTCGCCGCCGAGCTCCACCTGAGCGCCGTCGCGGGTCGGCTTCCCGTCGACGAACCGCATGTTGTAGACCGCCTTGCGGTTGCAGAAGGCGCAGGTGACCTTCACCTCTTCGATCGAGTCGGCGAGCTCGAGCAGGCGCTGCGACCCGGGAAATAGGCGCGTGCGGAAGTCGCTGCGCAGGCCGTAGCAGATCACCGGCACTCCCGGATCGAGCGTCACGTGCCGCAAGCGCTCGACGACGCTCGGCGGCAGGAACTGCGACTCGTCGACCAGGACGCAGTCGAGGCCGACGAACAGCTCGCGCGGCAGCGGCGTCCCCTCGTCGAGGAGCAGGTCGGCCTCGGCCTCGAGCCCCGCGCGCGAGACGATCGAGCCCTGGCCGAAGCGCGTGTCGAGGCGCGGCTTGAGCAACAGCACGCGCTTTCCCTGCGAGCGGTAGTTGTGCGCGACGGCCAGCAGGTTGAGCGTCTTCGCGCTGCTCATCGTGCCGTGCCGAAAGTAGAGCTTCGCCATGCGAGCCCAGACGCTAGCGCGCCGGCGGCGGGGATGCGCGCGCGGCGGGCACGAGGCTCCGGACGCATCGGCTCTCGGTGCCGACGCGCTGCGATGGCAGCTCGATGCTCGCTCAGCTCGTTCACCCGCCTCGCGCGCGGCGCCCTCTACGAGCCGGCGACCCTCGACGCTCCGTCGGCGCCGCCCCCCTCGTGCCCCCAACGGTCGGCGGTCGAGGTCGCGGGGAGCAGCGCGATGCACTGGCACTTGCGGGGCGCGCGGCCGCTCAGCTGGGCTGCGGCGCTCGGATGGTCTCGACGTGCCCGCTGCCGTCGTGGACGAGCACGGGCGCGCCGTTGCGCCGGCTGAGCAGCAGCGCCAACGCCACCGCGTCGGCCTCGCGGTCGTGACGCGAGAGGGGCTCGACGGCGCCGTCTCTGCGTACTTCCCAGCCAAGACGGACGTGAACGACGTGGAGCGATTGCGGAGCCTCTGCCCCCTGGGGCTGCAACGGGTGGACAGTCACGTTCGACCGATCTGCAAGCACGGTACCGCTGCCACGCGCGCGCAGCCGCGTCGCCGCGTCGCGTTCGCGCGCGCTCGCGTGGCGACGGCGTGCGCAGCGTCGGCGGGCACGGACCGCCGGCTCGTCGTCGCCGCGAGCGCCGGGTCGGGCGACCACCCCCGCGAGGCGTACGACGAGGCGCCGCGCGAGGCTCAGGGCGCCGCCGGCGAACCGTCCGCGTTGACCGCGAAGTGGAACGCCGCGTCGGCCAGGCCGCTCTGGTAGCCGATGACGTCGACGGCCAGCGAGCCGTCCGCGCGCTGCGAGACGACGCCGAAGCCGTAGTCGCCCGAGCCCGTCAGCGGCGCGCCGCCGTTGCCGATGATCACCTGCTTGCCGCGATGCGAGTAGGTGTGCGTGTGACCGACCAGCGCGAGCGTGTACGGGTACTTCGCCATGATCGCCTCCGAGGGCGACACGCCCGGCGCCGTCGTGGCGCTCGCGGGCTCGTGGCGGACGACGAACGTGTACGTGGTCTTCTGCGCCATCGCGGCGTCGAGCCAAGTCGCCTGGGCCGACGTCCACGCGTTGGCGGCGACGAAGAGGAACTTCGCCGTCCACGAGCTGTCCGCCGCCTGCACGTGGAGCTCGTAGTAGGGCTTGGTCTGGCCGATCGGCCCGAGCATCTTGCCGAGGAACGCGGTGTAGTTCGACGTCGACCCGTTGGTGGTGCCCGGTCCGCAGTTCGAGGCCGTCATGCCGGTGCACTCGTGATTTCCCATCGTCGCGAACACGGGGTTCGGGAACGCCGCGCGCGCTTGCAGGTAGAGATCGAGCTGCGCCGCCCCCTGCGAGCCGCTCGGCGAGGCGAACATGTAGTCGCCGGTCGCGACCGCGAACGTGGGGACGACCTTCAGGCCCGCGACGTCCTGCCAGATCTTGGTGATGATCGCGGTCGGGTAGCTGCTCGTGGCGTCGTTGGTCGCGGGGCGGGTGTCGCCCACGACCGCGAACAAGAGGCGCGACACCGAGCCCCCCGAGTTGCCGACCGTGCCGGTGACGGCAGGACCGGGATCGTACGCGACGCCCGGACCGGTCGTGCCGCCGTCATAGTGGCCTCCGTCGTAGCTGCCGGCGTCGGCGCCCGCGCACCCGCTCGGCGGCGCGTGGCACTTGTTGGTGGCCGTGTCGCACCACCAGCCGCCGTAGCAGCCGTTCGCGGCGCACCCCTTCGAGGACGCACACGTGCAGCCCGCGGCGAGGTCGGGCGGCGCGTAGGTGCCGCACATGCCGCTGCCGGCGTCGGCCGAGTTCGTGGGGTTGCTCGGCCCGCACACGTCCCCGAGCGGCACGCAGACGCTCGCCTGCTGCCCCGCGAACGTCGTGACCGTCTCGCAGGTGCGGTCGGAGGAGCACGCGCCCGCCGCGCCGCACGCGGGCGCGCAGTAGGTGTCGCCGCCGAACTGGGCGCACGTGCCGCCGTTGCAGTCGTTGTCGGTCACGCACGGCGGGCAGCTGGCCGAAGCGTCGACGCCGCCGTCGTCGCCGGTCGTTGGCGAAGCGCCGCTCTCGTGCCCGCCGCAGCCGAAGAGGACGAGGGAGAGAGACGCGAGCAGGGTCAACGAGCCGGTGCGCATGGATGCCTCGAAGGTGTGATTGGAGAGCGTGGGCGTACTGTGTGAAGGGGAGACTCGTGATCGCGCGAGCGTCAGCGGGGCGTCGCGCCGCCTGCGGCCGCCACCAGCTCGGCGCGCGCCCGACGACGGAGCACGGCGTCGACCCCGCTCGCCGAGAACTTCTGGAGCATCGAGTAGGCGAGGATCGGCAAAAGCACCAGCGAGTGGTCGGCCATCGAGGTCGTGGCGAGCACCGCGCTGGCGCTGCTGTTGTTCATACCGACGCCGAACGTGAGGCTGATCGCCGTCGGCGCCGAGGCGCGCATGCGCACCGCGATCACCCAACCGACCCAGAACGACAGGCCGCACATGGCGGCGGTCGTGAGGACGACGAGCCCGAGCATGTCGAGGTCGGGGCGCTGGAAGACGGCGTGCAGCGCGCTGGACGCGTTCGAGTACGAGAGCGCGAGGATGTTGACGAGGTTCAGCCGCTTGATCCACGGCATCGCCGAGGCGAGCCGCGGCTTGCCCACGGCGCGCCGCACGAGGATCCCGAGGGCGCACGGCACGACGACCGACACGAGCGCGAAGGTCGCGCTCCCGTGCGTCGCGGCGTCCACCAGATCCTCCGAGAGATCCCCCTTGGTGAAGTGGCTCACGGCCCGCAGCGACAGCGGGATCGTCAGCGGGCTCAAGAGCCCCGAGACCAGCACCAGGCCGACCGAGAGCGGCACGTCGCCGTCGGCGTTCTGCGTCCACACGGTCGCGCCGCCGGCGACCGGCATGGCGCCGATGAGGGCGAGCCCGACCAACAGATGCTGCGCCTCCTCCCCCTCGGGCCAGGCGCGCAGCAAGAGCGAGGCGATCGCGAGGAAGCCGAGGGGCATCACCATGTTCGCACCGACGCCGACCAGGAGCATCGCCGGACGCCGCAGCATCGCGCCAAGGTCCTCGAAGCCGACGCCGAGCCCCGCGTTGAACAGCGTGAGGGCGAGCATCGCCCCGGGGAGCGTGAGCGAGAACGGCGCCCCGCCGGCGCTCGGGAGCGTGAGCACGCGCACGTGCCGCATGGCGACGCCGAGCGACGGCGCGAGCCCGCCGAGCACGTAGATGACAGCCATGGCGAGCATCAGGCGGCGCTGAATGAAGTCGAACGCCGGCGCGACACCCAAGCGCATTGCCGGCAGGATGCCACGCAAGCCGTCTTGACGGCACCCACCCGCAGCCAATCTTGATGCGCCGCGAGCCGATGCCCGTCCATTGCCGCCACAGCGCAAAATTCGCAACGCCAGACGTGTCGTTCATTCTGCGCTGCGACGGAACGAGCCCCGCGGCGCGGCGCCGTGAGCAGGTCGTCGCGGGCTCGCCGGGCGGCGCGATGGCGGCGGCCCACGCCGCCCGTCGCACGCTTGCTCCGCGACCGCCGCGGCCGCTAGCTGCCGTCGACATGTCGCGCCACCTGCTCCTCGCCTCAATCGCGCTGCTCGCCGCCACCTCGTCCTGCTCGAGCTCGTCGAGCGGCACCGTCGCTGACGCC
>JAJXTK010000560.1 GCA_021783935.1 Myxococcales bacterium
GCCAGTGCGCGGCCGTACGCGGCCTGCGCGCGCGCGTCGTCGTCGAGCCGCCCTTCCCAGAGCTCCGCCGCGCGGACCCAGTGGCGCGCCGCGGTCGCGGGCTCTTCGCTGGCCGCCGCGATCGACTCGTCGAGCTCGGCCGCCGCGTGCCAGGAGCCGCTGGCGCGCAGCGCGGTCGCGAGCTCGCGTGCCGCAACCGGCTGCTTCGGATCGACCGCGAGCACTGCGCGCAGCGCCGCGATGGCGTCGTCGGCGCGCGCGAGGCGTCGCTGCGAGAGATCGGCGATGCGCAGGTGCAGCTCCACCGCGAGCGCGCGTGACTCGTCGCTCGTGAGCGGCTCGCGCGGCAGGAGCGCGCGCAGCGTGGCGACCACGTCCTCCCAGCGCCCGGCGCGCTCCTCTGCGTCGAGGCGCGCGCGCAGCGCAGGACCATCCGACGGGCTCTCGGCGAGCACGGCGCGAAGCGCCGCGAGCGCGCGATCGGGGTCCTCTGCACGCGCGCTCCACACCTGCGCCGCGTGCAGCCGCAGCGCACGACGGTTCGCGCTCGTCTGCGCCTGGGCGGCCTCCTCCTCGAGCGCGCGCGCGAGCCCCGCAGCGTCGCCCGCGCGCTCGAGGGCGCGCTGGCGGCCGAGGATCGCGCCGCGTCGCTTCGGCTCGCGTCGCAGCACGTCCGCGTAGACCTCGGCGGCGCGCGCCGGCTCGCCGAGCTCGTCCTCGAGCAGCGCGGCGACCTTCTCGAGGTAGGCGATCGCGCGCGCGGGCTCGTCGGCGATCTGCGCCGCGTGGCGGTAGACGTCCACGAGGGCGCGCGCGCTGGCCGCATCGGCCGCGCGCGGCGCGTGCAGCAGGCGCCCGAGCGCGTCGAGCGCGTCGAGGCGCGACGGATCGCTGATCCACGCCGCGCGCAGGTGCGCGATCGCCTCGGCCGGACGCGAGAGCCCGAGCTCCGCGGCCTGTGCCGCCCGCACGTAGGCCTCGGCGCGCCCCGCCGCGTCGCGCCCCTTGGCCGCGACGTCCAGCCACATCGCGAGGCGCGGCTCGTGTCGGCCGGTGGCCTCGTAGGCGCGATCGAGCGCGCGCAAGGTCTCCTCGTCGAGCGGCTCGATCGCGCGCGCCTGCTCGAGCGCGTCGACGGCGCCGGCGACGTCCCCCTTGTGATCGAACGCCTCGGCGAGCCGACGGAGCTCGATCGCGCGCACGTCGCGCGAGGTCTCGTGGGCGATGCGCAGGCTGCGCGCGTGGATCGTGCCGTCGAGGTCGTGACGCGCGTCGCAGAGCCGCACCAGCTCGTCGAGCACGCGCCCGTCGACGGTCTCGTCCGTGGGGGCGCGCTCGGCCGCGTGCTGCAGCAGCTGGATCGCGCCGGCCTCGTCGCCGAGCCGCTCGGTCGAGATCCGCGCCGCCTCGAACAGCAGCCGCACGCTGCGCGCGCGATCGCTCTCGCGTCCGGCCTCTTCGGCGAGCGCGTCGCGGAGCTTCGCGTGTCCGCCGCGCGCGAGCAGCAGGCGCTTGTAGGCCTCGCGGGTCGGGCCGATGCGCCCGTCGGCGGCGAGCGCGTCGGCGTACGCCTCCTCGGCGGCGGCCCGCTCTCCGCGGCGATCGAGCATGCGCGCCCGAGTGGCGTGGAACGCCGACGAGAGCTCGGCGTCGCCGTAGGCGGTCGCGAGCTTGCCGAGGTGGGTCGCGAGCTCCCCCTCGAGCGCCTCGCGCTCCTTGGGGGCCGTGGCGTCCGCGATGGCGCGCTGGAGCGCCGAGGCGAGGGCGAACGAGGCCTCGGCGTGCGTCGGCGAGAGCGCGAGCGCCTTGCGCAGCGCCTCGAGGACGGCGCGGTGATCGCGGCGCGGCTCGCGCTCCAACGCGCGCGCGCGCTCGACCTGCAGGTCGGCGCGCTGGGCCTCGGTCGTCGCGCCCCGCAGCTCGTGGTCGATCAGCGCGACGGTCGCACGGGCGGCGTCGCGCGCCTCGGCCTCCTGCTCGCTGCGCGCGACCGGCAGCGTGGCGCGCGGCCGCGTCGGAGCGTCGCGCAGCAGCGCGATCACCCGCCGAGCGCCGCGCACCGCCGCGACGCGCTCGGGCGCGAGCTTCAGCGCTTGCTCGTAGGCTCCCCGGGCGCGCGTCCAGTCGAGCGCACGCTCGAACGCGAGCCCCTGCTCGATCAGCAGTCGCGCGAGCAGCGGCGCTTCGCTCGGCCCCTTGGCGCGCGCCGCGGCGACGTGCGTCTCGAGCCGCGCAACGATCGCTGCAGCGCGCTGGGCTGCCAGCGATGCGGCGCCGGGTGTCGTGTCGAGCGGGTGCTCGGCCGCGCGAGACAGATCGCGGCTCGGAGCGATCGGGTGCGGCGTAGGGTCGGGCTCCGAGAGCGGCGCGCTCGGAGGCGGCGGCGGCATCGCGGCGCGCGAGGGAACTGAGGGCGACGTGGGGCGCGGCGCCGGCGCGATCGGGTCGCGCTCCGAGCGTATGGGGGGCGGGGGGCGCGACGGCGCCCGCACGACCTTCGATGGCGGCAGCGGGACCGGCGGCAGCGATGCCGGCCGCGTTGCGGGCGGCGGTGCGGGCTCGACCTCGCGCGGCGCCTCGACCTCGACGAGGTCCTCCGGTGCGAGCTCGCTGGTCTGCTGCTCGCCCGCCTTGCCGTCGTCACTCTTGTTCGGCTCGTGCACCCCGCGCCTCCCGCGTGCCGTCGCGCACGCACCCGAGCTCGCCGCCGCCGGCGCCGCTTCGCTCCAGCATGCCGGAATCTTCGGCGTCGCGCGCCTTCGATGCCATTGACGCGCTCGCAATGACGCGGCGCTCGTGCCCGCCCGATCCTCTGCCTCGGCTCAAGGCGCTTCGGTCGCGAGCGTGGCCACCAGCGCCAGCGCGCCGAGGCCCGCGAGCACCGCGATGGCGGCGAAGCTCCCCCATCGCAGCGGCTCGACCTCGACCTCGACGAGCTCGCCCCGTCGCGCGCGCCGCCGTGCCCCGAAGAAGTACGCGGGCACGGCGAGGATCCACATCATGCCGGCGAAGATCGCCCAGCCACCCGGCGCGAGGTTCGCGATCGACATGCCGACCCCGACCCGCCTGCGCACGCCGACCGCGACCGCGTCGAGCCCGATGGCGGCGGCCGAGAGCAGCTGCAGCGCGATCGCCGGCCAGGGGTTCTCGATCCACTCGAGCGCGGTCGCCACCTCGGCGGCGATGGCGAGCCACACGACGGCGACGCAGGCGCGAGGGACCCAGCGAGGCACGCCGCGAGTCTATCGCGTCACGGGTTGCGGAACGCGACGACGACGGCGGCGAACAGCAGCACGAACGACAGCGCGTACTTCGCCTGGAAGCGCTCGCCGAGGTAGAAGGTCGCGAAGACGACGAACACCGTCAGCGAGATTGCCTCCTGCATGATCTTGAGCTGGTAGGCCGAGAGCGTGCGCGCGCCGATGCGGTTGGCGGGCACCTGCAGGCAGTACTCGAAGAACGCGATCCCCCAGGAGGCGACGACGACCATCCACAGGGCAGCGTGCCGGTGCTTGAGGTGCCCGTACCACGCCGTCGTCATGAAGACGTTCGACGCGACCAACAGCAGCGTCGCCTTCCACCCGTCGCTCATCGCGCGCATGGGAGCGCGCCCGTGCGACGTGGGCCAACGACGCGGTTCGAGGTCACGACGGAGACGAGCCCGAGGGCCTGGGGCACGGTGCGCAGCCCCGGCGGCCACGTGCGCACACGAGCGGACGATCGACGCGGCCGACGCGCCGCCAAAAAACGAAAACCCCCGGATTTCTCCGAGGGTTTCCGCTCAAGCTGGCGGGGCGGACGGGACTCGAACCCGCGGCCTCCGGCGTGACAGGCCGGCGTTATAACCAACTTAACTACCGCCCCAAGACGACTGCACGGCGAAGAAAGCGAGCGAAGCTTCGGTAGGTAGGCGGGACAGGATTTGAACCTGCGACCACCGGCGTGTAAGGCCAGCGCTCTGCCCCTGAGCTACCCGCCCGTCGCGTCGTGGGCGGCTCTTTTAGGTTTCGGTGCGCGTCGTGTCAAGCACAAATCGGCGCACTCTCGAGCACGCGGCTGGCCCGTCGACCCGATCGCGCGCTCCCTCGCAGAAGGTCAGTGCTGCACCGGCGCGCCGCCGTCGCCGGGCTGCGATGGCAGGTGCTCGCCCATCTCGACGAGCTCGCCCGCGCGGTACTCCATCGACGCACGTGCCCCCCCGAAGAGCGCGTCGCTGTCGGGCAACAGCAGCGCCTCGCGGAGCACCTGATCCATGTGCTCGGCGAGCACCACGCGCATCGCCTTGAGCACGCGCCTCGGCACCTCGCGCAGGTCCTTGCGGTTCTCCTTGGGGATCACGACGGTCGTGATCCCGCCGCGGTGGGCGGCGAGCAGCTTCTCCT
>JAJXTK010000561.1 GCA_021783935.1 Myxococcales bacterium
GATCCTCGATGAGGCGCTCGACATGGCGCGCCGCCTCGGCACGGGGCAGGGGCCGAACGTCATGTACTTCGAGACGGGGCAGGGGACGGCGCTCTCGGCCAACGCCCACCACGGCACAGACCAGCTCACCATGGAGGCGCGCGCGTACGGCCTCGCGCGTCGCTACGAGCCGTTCCTCGTCAACAGCGTCGTCGGCTTCATCGGCCCCGAGTATCTCTACGACGGCAAGCAGATCACGCGCGCCGGGCTCGAGGACCACTTCATGGGCAAGCTCTCGGGCATCTCGATGGGGGTCGACGCCTGCTACACGAACCACGCCGTCGCCGACCAGAACGACCAGGAGAACCTCGAGCTGCTGCTCGCGGCGGCGGGGGTGAACTACCTCATGGGCATTCCGATGGGCGACGACCTGATGCTCAACTACAACACCACCAGCTTCCACGACAACGCGGCGCTGCGCGGCGTGTACGGCTATCGGCCGACGCCCGAGTTCGAGGCGTGGCTCGAGCGCATGGGGCTGATGCGCGCGGGCAAGCTCACCGAGCGCGCGGGTGATCCGTCGGTCTTCGACGCCGTGGGGCTGCCGTGAGCCTCGAGCGCCGCGTGCCCGCGCACCTCGCGCACCTCGTCGCGCGCGCGCCGCGCTCGGCGCCCGCGCCCGCGCCGCCGGCGCGCGAGGTCGTCCTCGATCGCGACGCGATCCCTTCGCCGAACGACGAGCAGGCGCTCGCGCGCTTCGTCGGCGCCACGCCGAGCCGCATCGGCAAGGGGCGCGCGGGCACGCGCTATCGGACCACGACGTACCTCGAGCTGCGCGAGGATCACGCGATCGCGAAGGACGCGGTGTACGCGCAGCTGCCGAGCGGCCTCGCGGAGGAGCTCGACTGCATCGAGATCGTCAGCGCGTGCGAGGACCGCGAGCAGTACCTGCTGCACCCGAACCTCGGGCGCCGGCTCTCCGAGGCGTCGCGGGCGCGGCTGGCGAGCGAGGCGACCACGGGGGCCGACGTGCAGCTCATCCTCGCCGATGGTCTCGCCGCGCCGGCGCTGGTGCTCAACGGCAAGCCGCTGCTCGGCGCGCTCGCCTCGGCGCTCCGGGCGCACGGCATCTCGTTCGGCAAGCCGCTGCTCGCCCACATGGCGCGGGTCGGCCTGCAGGACGACGTCGGCGTGCTGCTCGGGAGCCGCGCGACCTTGATCTGCCTCGGCGAGCGCCCCGGCCTCGGCACCGGCGACTCGCTCTCGCTCTACCTCGCGATCGGGCCGAAGCTCGATCAGGACAACGCCGAGAAGAACTGCATCTCCAACGTGCGCCCGCAGGGCATGTCGCCCGGGCGCGCCGCCGAGCTCGCGGTCGAGCTCTTGTCGAAGGGGCTCGCGCTCGGGCGCGGCGGCCTCGCGCTCGCGTGACGGAGGACGCATCGACGATGTCGCGCATCGTGCCGCTGCCGCCCAAGGTGCTCTCGTGTCGCGTGCTGCCCGCGGCCGATCGCGGCCTGCTCGCCGCGATGGGCATCGACGTCGATCGCCACGGCTCGCTCGGCCTCGTGACCTGCGACCAGGACGACTCGCTCTACGCGGCGCTCGACCACGCGACGAAGTTCGCAGAGGTCGAGGTCGTCTTCGCGAGGAGCTTCTACGCGGGCTCGGCGCACGCCTCGGGGCCGTTCTCGGGCGAGATCCTCGGCGTGCTCGGCGCCGCCGACCCCGACACGCTGCAGGAGGGGCTCACGGCGCTCGTCGACGCGCTCGAGCGCGACATCTGCTTCTACCAGCCGGCGGCGGGCGGCCCCGCGTTCTTCCCGCACGTGATCGCCGAGACGGGCCGGTATCTGAGCCGAGAGGCGGGCATCGAGCCGGGCGCGCCGCTCGCGTATCTGATCGCGCCGCCGATCGAGAGCGTCATCGGCCTCGACGCCGCGCTGAAGGCCGCGGAAGTGCGGCTCGTGAAGCACTTCGCGCCCCCCACCGAGACGAACTTCGGCGGAGGGTACCTGACCGGCTCGCTCCCCGACGTCGAGGCCGCGGCGAGCGCGTTCGCCGAGGCGGTGATCGACCTGGCGACCCGCCCGTTCGCCGGCGTGCGCCGCGATCCCTGGCAACGTCGCTGAGTCGTCGAGGAGCGCCGCGCCGCGTCGCCGTGCGCAACCTTCCATCGGCCGCCTGCTTCGGGTAGCGTCGCCTCCCATTTCGCGGCCTTGAGGTCGCGAGGCCGCCCGCATGAGCCTCCCGCTAAGCCCCACCGATCGCGTCGTCGTCGCCAGCGATCACGGCGGATTCCCGCTCAAGGAGGCCATCGCCAAGCACCTTCGCGGCAAGGGCGTCGGCGTCGTCGACGTGGGCACGCACTCGAAGGACGCGGTCGACTACCCGGTGTTCGCGCGCGCGGCCGCCGAGATGGTCGCGCGCCGCGAGGCTGCCGCGGGCATCGTCGTCGATGGCGCCGGCATCGGCTCCGGCATGGTCGCGAACAAGATCCCCGGCGTGCGCGCCGCGATGGCGTTCGACGTGGCGACGGCGAACAACGCGCGCGAGCACAACGACGCCAACGTGCTCACCCTCGGTGCGGGGTATCTGTCCGAGGAGCTCGCGCTGAAGATCGTCGACGCCTTCCTGTCGACCGGGTGTACAGTCGACCGCCACAAACGCCGCGTCGCGATGATCGACGCGCTCGACGAAGGGCGCCCGCTGCCGGCGCCGACAGCTCCGATGAAGAACCCCACCGGCGACTTCCAATCGCTCGTCAACGCCATCACGCAGGTGCTCTCGGCGAACCCGTCCTTGCTCTCGGGGCCCGGCGGCGCACACGACGCGGGCGGCTCGAGCTGCGCGAACTGCAGCGGCTGCGGCCACTGCGTCTCCAAGCGCCCCGACGCCGTGCGCGAGATGATCGCGAGCAACCCGGGCATGCGCCTCTCGAGCCAGCTCGGGGTCGGCCACGTCCCGCAGGACATCGCGAAGCTCATCGATCACACGTTGCTCAAGCCGGATGCGACCTACGAGCAGATCGACGCGCTCTGCGACGAGGCGCTCAAGTACGGCTTCGCCTCGGTCTGCGTGAACCCGGTCCACGTCAAGCGCTGCTACGGCAAGCTGGGCGGCTCGCCGGTGCTCGTGTGCACGGTCATAGGCTTCCCGCTCGGCGCGACGCCGAGCGAGGTCAAGGCGCTCGAGGCGCGCAAGGCGATCCGCGAGGGGGCGCGCGAGATCGACATGGTCATCAACATCGGCGCCCTAAAGAGCGGCGATCACAAGGCCGTCTACGACGACATCCGCATGGTCGTCGAGGCCGCGCGCGACGGCGGCGCGCTGGTCAAGGTGATCATCGAGACGGCGTTGCTCACCGACGAAGAGAAGATCGCCGCCTGCGTCGCCGCGAAGAAGGCGCGCGCCGACTTCGTCAAGACGTCGACCGGCTTCGCCAAGGGGGGGGCCACCGCGGCCGACGTCGCCCTCATGGCCAAGGCGGTCGATCACAAGCTCGGCGTGAAGGCCTCCGGCGGCGTCGGCTCGCACGAGGTCGCCAAGCAGATGATCGCCGCGGGCGCGAGCCGCATCGGCGCCTCGGTCGGCGTGAAGATCGTGCAGGAGTCGAAGGGCGAGAAGGTCAGCGCGCCCGCCAAGGCCGCTTACTAGCAGGGACCGGGAGAGCGACGGGACACCATGGCCGACCTACGTAGCTTCGTCTTCCTCGACTCGCTGCAGCCGCAGCTTGCCGCCTACCTCGGCACCATCGCCAAGGGCTTCCTCCCGGTCGCCGGCGAGGCGTCGCTCATCGTCGAGATCGCCCCCGGCATCGAGATCAACCGCGTGACCGACATCGCCGTGAAGGCGACCAACGTCCGCCCCGGCATGCAGGTCGTCGAGCGCTTGTACGGCATGCTCGAGGTGCACAGCGAGGAGCAGGCCGAGGTGCGCCAGGCGGGCCACGCGATCCTCGACGCGCTCGGCCTCAAGGAGGAGGACCGCATCAAGCCCAAGGTCCTCTCCTCGCAGGTCATCAAGCACGTCGACGACCTGCAGGTGCAGCTGATCAACCGCAATCGGCAGGGCATGATGCTGGTGCCCGGCGAGTGCCTCTACATCCTCGAGGTCGAGCCCGCGGGCTACGCTGCGTTCGCGGCCAACGAGGCCGAGAAGGCCTCCGAGATCAACGTCATCGACGTGCGCATGACCGGCGCGTTCGGCCGCGTGTACCTGGGCGGCGAGCAGCGCGACATCGACGTCGGCTCCGTCGCCGCGATGAAGGCGATCGAGTCGCTGTCGGGGCGCACCGTCACCGGCGGCCGCAAGGACTGAGGGAGCGAGGGCCATGGAGATCCGCAGCTACGTGTTCCTCGACTCGCTGCAGCCGCAGCACGAGGCCTTTCTCGG
>JAJXTK010000562.1 GCA_021783935.1 Myxococcales bacterium
CGGCGCGCCGACGGGCGTGACGGCGACGCGCTGGCCGTCGAGGCCGATCTCCGCCCACGGACGCGCGAGCACGCGCAGGTAGGCCGACTCGGGGCTCGCGGCGGCCGGCCCGGGCCTGACCTTCGCGTCGCGGATCGGCCCGCCGCGCCACTGGATGACCGCCGCGCCCGCGACCATCGCGAAGAGCGACGCCGCGATCCCGAGGACGGTCGGGCCGATGGGGACGGCGCGCACGCGCAGCGGCGAGGTGCGCCCCTGGCTGCGTCGGTCGGTCTCCTCGCGCAGCGCGCGCCGCTCGTCGAGGAGGCCCGCGCGCGCGAGCACGCGTCGGTGCAGCGCGCCGAGGTCGCCTCCGGGGCCGCTGCGCCGCTCGAGCAGGCGCGCGAGGTCGCTCACGAGCTCGCGGGTGTCGGCGTAGCGATCGGAGGGGCGCTTGGCGAGGCAGCGCAGCACGATGCGCTCCAGATCGCGCGGCACGGCGAGGCCGTACGCGCGAAGCGACTTCGGCGGGTCGCGCCGCACGCGCTGCACGACGGGGCGGCCGTCGTCGCCGTCGAAGGGGCGCACGCCGGCGATCATCTGGTAGAGCACGATCCCGAGCGCGAACTGGTCGGCGCGCGCGTCGACCTCCTCGCCGAGCAGCTGCTCGGGCGCCATGTACGCCGGGGTTCCGCCCCCTTCGTGGTCCTCCTTCGCGAGCGCGTCGTCGGCGTCGTCCGCGGCGCTCTCGGGGGGGCTCTTGGCCGCGCCGAAATCGGCGAGCTTCACGGCGATGGCGCCGGTGGCGGGCGTCGTCGCGTCGGCGGCGCGCCGCACGTCGTCGACCACGCCGACGAGCACGTTGGCGGGCTTGACGTCGCGGTGCACGACGCCGTGCTGGTGCGCGTGCGCGAGGGCGCGGGCGATCTCGAGCGCGATCGCCGCGGCCTCCTCGGGCTCGAAGCGCCGAAGCCGCTCGAGCAGCTCCTTGACGCTCGGCCCCTCCACGAGCTCGAGCACCATGTACGGCGGGCGCTCGCCCGCGACCCCTTCGTCGTAGTCGAAGAGCTCGACGACGTTCGGGTGGCGGAGCGACGCGAGCAGGCGCGCCTCGCGCGCGAAGCGCCGATGCGACATCGTGTGCGGGCCGGCCGTCGACTCCAGCACCTTGAGCACCACCGCGCGCCCGAGCGGCTCCGCGACCCCGCGGAAGATGCGCGCGAAGAGCCCGACGCCGAGCGGCGCGACGACGCGGTAGTGGCCGAGCCGGTCGGGCACCTCGAACCCGTGTGCGCTCGCCGAGGGGTCGGCGGCGGCGCGCGTGGGGGTCATCCGGTCGGTCACGTCCGAACACCTAACAGCGCGCGATCGCGGCGCAAAATAGGCTGCGATCCCCCTCCGACGCGGCGCATCGGCGTCGGCCCGCGGCGAGCTTCCGAGCCGCGCGGCTCGGCGCGTTCGGCGTGGAATCTTTCGCCTTGGTCTAAGGACGAGCCCGGCGATCGGGCCTGCGTCGCGGTAACGGCTACAGTCGGGCGAAAGAGATGCGCCGCACCCAGCTCCAAGCCGCCTCCTTCGCGCTGATGCTCGGCCTCGCCGCGGTCCCTCTGGCAGCCTGCGCGGCCAAGGGCGGGGAGGATCTCCCCGGCCAGACCGTTCCGGTCCCGGGCGGCGGCGATCCGAACCAGGCCGACACGGGCACCGCGGACGACACGGGCGCGCCGGCGACGAACCCCGGCACGGCGACCGACAGCGGCACGACGACGACGACGACGGCCGACACCGGCACGACGACGCCGGCCGACACCGGCTCGCCCTCGACCCCGCCGCCGCCGACCGGCAGCTTCGACTACGCGCAGGGGCTCGCCGTCTCGGAGATCGCGGTCTTCCAAGGGGTGAAGGTCAGCGTCTGGAGCAACGGCTCGGCGGCCTCGCACACCGCGCCGGTCGTCGTCGGCCGCCCGGGGCTCGTGCGGGTCTACGTCGCGCCGCAGTCGGGGTGGTCGGCGCGCGCGGTCACCGCGCAGCTCACGCTGACGTCGAGCGGCAGCGCGCAGACCTTCAGCGACACCAAGACCCCCTCGTCGGCGTCGAGCGACGCGAGCCTCGGATCGACCTTCGACTTCGACTTGCCGGCGAGCGCCTTCAACGGCGACACCACCGCGAAGGTGGAGCTCACCGTGCCGAAGGGCTCGGGCTCCGCGAGCGGCGGCGCGGCGATGGTCTCGAGCGTCGCCTTCAACGCCGGCAACCCGGGCTCGACGCTCAAGGTCGTGGTCGTGCCGGTGAAGTACATGGCCGACGGCAGCGGGCGCCTCCCCGACACCTCGTCGGCGCAGATGGCGCTCTACCAGAAGACGATGATGAACATCTACCCGGCGCGCTCGATCACCATGACCGTGCGCGCGGCGTGGACTTGGAACCAGACGATCTCGGCCGACGGCACCGGCTTCGACACGATCCTCAACTCGCTCACCAACCTCCGCCAGCAGGACAACGCCCCTTACGACGTCTACTACTTCGCGGCGTTCGAGCCCGACACGTCGTTCGACAGCTTCTGCAGCGGCGGCTGCGTCGCCGGCCTCTCGACCGTCGCGACGAGCCCGTCCGACTCGTTCTCGCGCGTGAGCACCGGGCTCGGCTACACGGGGGCCGACTCCGCGACGACCATGGCGCACGAGGTCGGCCACGCGCACGGGCGCGAGCACACGCCGACCACGCAGGGCACCGCCGCGCAGTGCTTCATGCCGGGCAGCCCCGACAACTCGTACCCGTACAGCAGCGGCCTCATCGGCAGCTGGGGCTACGACATCAACGCGAAGACGCTCATGGACCCGTCGCAGTACGGGGACGTGATGGGCTACTGCCAGAGCACCTGGGTCTCCGACTGGACCTACACGGCGCTCTTCGAGCGCATGAACGCGGTCACCGGCGGCGCCGACCTCCGCTACCCGCCCGGCGCGCCGACGAAGTTCCGCATGGTCACCGTCGGCGTGCACGGCGCGCTCTCGTGGGGCGAGACCATCGAGCCCTCGACGCCTCCCGTCGGCAAGCTCACGACGTTCCAGTACACCGACGCCGCGGGCAACGTGATCGAGCAGGCGACGGGGCACTTCTACCCCTACTCGGACCTCCCGGGCGGCATCCTGCTCGTCCCCGAGACCGGCCCCGCGGGGTGGCAGTCGATCACGATCGACCGGACGATCCCGAGCGCGGTGCGCACCCTGCCGCGCGACTTCGCGAAGCAGCCCTGAGCTCTGCGCGCGAGGGCTCGGCTGCGCCGCTACGGCGCCTCGATCGGCGCGCAGTTGCGGCGGCCCGCGCCGATGCAGTCCTGCGTCTTCGAGTCGGCCGACAGGCGCTGGATGAGCAGCCAGCCGCCGACGACGAGCGCGGCGATCACGACGAGCGCGAGCGGGCCGAAGGGGCGCGGACGATCGTACTCGTCGTCGCGCTCGGGGCGCTGCGGGTCGGCCATGCCCTCAGGGTAGTCCCGCCGCGCGCGAGGTCCACGCGCCGCCGGCCGCGCCGCGTCCTCGCCCGGCGCGATATAGTGCGCGGCGATGCGGCTCCCCCTCCTCGAAACGCGCGCGCCCGAGCTCGAGACCTGCGCCTTCTGCCCGAAGCTCTCGCGCGCGTACTGCCCGGTCTCCGCGGCCGACGGGCGCGAGACGACGACGCCCTGGGGGAAGATGAGCGCCGCGTACCTCTTGAGCAAGGGCGCCGTCGAGGCGGCGGCGGCGCAGGCCGCGCCGGCGTGGGCGTGCACCGGCTGCTTCTCCTGCCGCGAGGCGTGCGATCTGCGCAACGACGTCGCCGGCACGTTGCTCGACGCGCGCGCCGATCTGATGCGCAACGAGCTCGCCCCCGCCGAGGCGGTGGGCGCGGTCGAAGCGCACGCGCAGAAGACGAAGCAGGCCGACGACGGCCTCGCTCGCGCGATCGACCGGGCGCGCAAGCGCGGCGCCGACGTGGCCGACGCAGGCGCCGAGGGGGAGGTGCGCGTGCTCGTCGGCTGCCTCGCGTGTCGGCATGCGGTCGGGGCTGGCGAGGACGACCCCGCGGCCGACGCGCTCGTGGCCGTCGCGCGCCTGTCCGGCAAGCGCGTCGCGCCGGTGTCGGGCTGCTGCGGCGCGCCGCTGCGCATGGCGGGCGATCGCCACGGCTTCGTGCGCGAGGCGCGGGCGCTCGTCGGGCGCGTGCGCTTCGCCGAGCGCCTGGTCGCCGTCGACGCCGGGAGCGACAACCCGCTGCGCGTCCTGCTCGACGAGGTGGGCGTCGAGCTCCCCGAGTCGCTCGAGGTGCTGCACCTCTCGGAGCTCGCCGCGCGCGAGGTCGACCGCATCCCGCCGCTCGACGCGGCCGCGCGCGCGAGCCTCGTCGGCGACGGCGT
>JAJXTK010000563.1 GCA_021783935.1 Myxococcales bacterium
CGCGCGAGCGCCTCGCGTGGAGGAGCGTGATCGCGGCGTGCCTGACCGCGATCGCCGTGCTGGTCGCGCTGTCGCTCCGCCCGCTCGCGCCGCACCTCGCCGCGCCGCTCGCCGACGCCGCGCTCGACGTGCTCGCCGGCGCCGCGGGCGGCGCGATCGGGGCGCGCATCGAGCACGCCGGGCACCTGCTGCCGGCCTCGATCGTCGCGGCATCCGCCGACGTGATCTCGGTCGTCTCGCCCGAGGGGCCGACCCACGCGATCGCCGCGAGCGAGCGCGCGCTCTCGCTGCTGGCGATCTCGTTCCCCGTCGCGGGCACCAGCCTCGCGGCCCCGGCCCTCGGCGTGGGCGACGTCGTGTTCGTGGCGATGCTGCTCGGCGCAACGCGCGCGCACGAGCTCGGGGCGCGGCGCGTCGCCCTCTTGGCGCTCGGCGGCATCGCGCTCGCCGGCCTCGCGTCGGCGACCCTCGCGACCCCGGTGCCGGCCCTCCCCGCGATGGCGGCGACGCTGCTCGCCGGCGTCCCCGCCGCGCGTCGGCTGCGGCGAAAGGATCGGACCGTCGCTTGGATCGCGAGCGTGATCGCGCTCTCGACAGCGCTCGCGGCCACGCTCGCCGCGCGCCGGCTGGGCAGCGGCCTGGGCTCGACCGAACGGCCGAACGGCCACCGGCGCTCGCGGTCGGTCGAGGGAGAAGCGCACCCGGTCGCACGTCTGAACACTTGATTTCACGGATGAACGAAGTCGCCACGCAAAGCGATGGATAACTCGCCGGAATTTCATTCATCGTGACGTGGTACGAACCGTGCTTACTGCGTCGGCGCACCGCGGACGAGGCCTGCCCCCCCCCTGGGCCCTCCGCGGTGCGTTTTTTTTGTCGCCTGGTGCCCCGGCCCTGCCGGCGAGCCCGCGAGCGTACTGTGCCAACGCCGATCGGCGCGCCGCGCCCGCGCGACGGAACGACTCGGCTTTCCCCGCGATCCGGCCTCGGGCCCGATCCGTGCTCTTCGGCTGCGTGACGCCCGCCGCTCGCGTCCGCGCAGCGTCGCGCGGGCTTGCCCGCAGTGCCTGTTTGTTCCGTACGCTCCATCACGGACCCGCCGAGAGGAACCGATGTCGCTTCGCGCCACCCGCTTCGCCCCGCTCGCCCTGATCGCTCTGTCCGCCTCGGTCGCGCTCGTCGCCTGCGGAGGCAAAGTCGATGGGGGGGTGTTCCAGAGCTGCCCCGCGACCGAGTTCTGCGGCGACACCGGCACCGTCGTCGACAGCGGGGCCGACGCGTACGACCACGCGGACACGAACCTCGACACCGCGACCGACGCCTCGAACGACACCGCGAACGGGTGCGGCTTCGGCCCGTGCACGCCCGGGACCTCGTGCACCGTCGACGGGTGCACCACGGCCTACTGCGTGAGCGACGGCAACTGGGCGTGGACCGGCGCCTGCCCCCCCGACGCGGGCGACGAGACGAGCAGCTGCCCTGCCTCGACGCCGAGCTTCGGCTCGCCGTGCTCGAACGAAGGGCTCACGTGCAGCTACCCGATGGCGTGCGGCAGCGCGCAGGCGACGTGCAAGGGCGGCGCCTGGTACTCGTCGACCCCCATCTGTCCGCCGCAGCCAACCTGCCCGACGCTCGAACCCACGCCGGGCACGACGTGCGACCCGGCCGTCGGCGAGTGCCCCTACCCGAACACCTGCGGCGGCACCGACACCGCCTACTGCTCGAGCGGCTACTGGCAGATCGCGGCGAGCTGCACCGCCGGCGGCTGCCCGACCACCGAGCCCGCGAACGGCTCGCCGTGCAGCGGTCCGCTGAGCTGCTCCTGGAAGAACGCGTGCGGCGGGATGGACACGGGCGCCTGCAGCTCGGGTAGCTGGCACGTGAGCATCGGCAGCTGCACGACCCCCGGCTGCCCGACGTCGGCGCCGAACCTCGGCGACCCCTGCCCTCAGGTCGGCCAGGACTGCACCTGGGCGTGCGCGAAGGCCTACTGCTCGCCGACCGGATGGCAGCCGACGGACACGTGCGCTTCGTGCCCCCCGAGCGAGCCCGTGGCGGGCGCGTCGTGCAGGTCGAGCGGGCTTCAGTGCCAGTATCCCAACAGCTGCGGGGGCACCGACACGTCGCGGTGCAACGGCAGCTACTGGCAGGCGATGGGCGGCTCCTGCCCGACGCCGACATGCCCGGCCGTCGAGCCGGCACAGTGGTCGAGCTGCACCCAGACCGGCCTCACCTGCGCTTTCAGCAACGGCTGCGGTGGCATCGACGAGTTCTACTGCTCGGGGATGTGGCAGCCGAAGGGCCCGACGCCCTGCACGCCGGGGTGCCCCTCGGCCAAGCCGACGACCGGGACGCCATGCTCCATGAGCAGCTCGTGCAACTACGTGACCGACGCGGCGGCGCAGTGCACCTCGAACTGCTTCTGCAGCGACCTCGGCACGTGGGCCTGCACCGCGCCCTACTGCAGCAGCCCCATGCCCCCGAGCGTCGACGCCGGCGTCATCGACGGGGGCTTCGCCGGCGCCGGCGGCTGAGGACGCGCATGCAAGACGGCGCGCTCGACGAAGCCGCGGCGGCGATCGAGAAGGCGACAGCGCTGTACGTGACCGCCGGCGCCGGGATGGGGGTCGACTCGGGGCTCCCTGATTTCCGCGGCGTCGAGGGGTTCTGGCGCGCCTATCCGGCCTACGCGAAGTTGGGGCTGCGCTTCGACCAGCTCGCGACCCCGCGGTGGTTCGCGGACGACCCGCGCCTCGCGTGGGGGTTCTACGGGCATCGGCTCGCGCTCTACCGCGCGACCAAGCCGCACGAGGGCTTCGCGGTGCTGCGCCGAATCGGCTCGCGGCTGCCGCGGGGCGCGTTCGTCTTCACGTCGAACGTCGATGGTCAGTTCCAGCGGGCGGGGTTCGACGAGGCGCAGATCGAGGAGGCGCTCGGCGCGAAGGACGCGCTGTCGGCGATCGAGCGGCGACTCGCCGGCCCGAGCGGGTGAGCTCGGAGCTCCGCCATTGCGCGATTCTGCGGCGGCGTTAGCGTCGTCGGAATGACTGCGCGCGCCGCCCTCCCGGATCCCGAACAGGCGCGGCTCGCGGAGGCCGCGACGATCGACGCCTCGGCCACCTCCGGCGTCGACTCGATCGCGCCGACGCTGCAGCGCGGGGCCGCCGAGCCCACCCACGCGAGCTCGCACCCGCGGCCGGTCGACGCGGCGCCCTCATCGCTCGAGGAGCACGGCTTCGACGCCCGCTACGACGCGCGCAGCGTGATCGGCGCCGGCGGCATGGGAGAGGTGCGCCTCATCCACGACAGCCGCATCGGCCGCGACGTGGCGATGAAGGTGATGCACCCCGGCTACGGCTCGCGCTCCGACGCGCGCGCCCGCTTCGAGCGCGAGGCGCGCGTGCAGGGGCAGCTCGAGCACCCCGCGATCGTGCCGGTCTACGACCTCGGCGTCGCCCCGGATGGCGCGGCGTACTTCACGATGAAGCGCCTGCGCGGCCACACCTTCGCGTCGATCGTCGACGGCCTGCGCGCGGGCGAGCCAAACGTCGTCGAGCAGTACTCGCCGCGCAAGCTGATCGCAGCGTTCCAGCAGCTCGCGCTCGCCGTGGCCTTCGCGCACGCGCGCGGCGTACTGCACCGCGACCTCAAGCCGGCGAACCTCATGCTCGGCGACTTCGGCGAGGTCTACGTCCTCGACTGGGGGCTCGCGAAGGTCGCTGGGGAGCCGGACCCGAAGCCCGAGGGGGCGCCGAGCGAAGCGGCCGGCGCGCCGCTCGCGATCGAGGGGGCGCCGGGGGCGGCCACCGCGGTCGGCTCGGTGATGGGCACCCCCGGCTACATGCCCCCCGAGCAGGTGCGCGGCGAGCCGCTCGACGCGCGCGCGGACGTCTACGCGCTCGGCGCGATCCTCTTCGAGCTGCTCACGCTCCGGCCGCTGCATGAAGGCTCGACCACCGAGGCGGTGCTCGCGGCCACGCTCGGCGGCGCCGACGCCCGCGCGAGCGTCCGCGCGGCGGAGCGGCTCGTGGCGCCCGAGCTCGAGGCGATCTGCGTGCGCGCGACGGCGACCGATCGCGAGGTGCGCTACCGGACGGTGCGCGCCATGATCGACGACCTCGAGCGCTTCCTCGACGGCGACCGCGACCTCGAGCGGCGGCGGGAGCTGTCGCGCGGGCACGTGGAGGCCGCGCTCGCCGCGGCCGAGCGCGCGGGCGGCGCCCGCGGCGGGGCGGCGGCGACGGCGCGCGCGGAGGCGATGCGCGAGGTCAACCGCGCGCTCGCGCTCGACGCTGGCAACGGCGAGGCCGTCGCGCTCGTCGCCAAGCTCCTGCTCGACCCGCCGAA
>JAJXTK010000564.1 GCA_021783935.1 Myxococcales bacterium
CGCGACACGGGCCGCCGTCGAGCACGGTGATCGCCTCGTCGCCGAGATCGGCGAGCACGTGCTCGGCGCTCGTGGGGCTCACGTGGCCGAAGCGGTTCGCGCTCGGCGCCGCGATCGGCAGGCGCGCGCGCGCGAGCAGGGCGCTCGCGACCGGGTGCGCAGGCACGCGCAGGCCGACGGTCTCGCCGCCGGCGCGCACGACGGCCGGCACGAGCTGCGCCGCGCCGAGCACCAAGGTCAGCGGCCCCGGCCAGAGCGCCGCGAGGCGCTCGGCGATCGCGCGGTCGGCGGCGTCGAGCGAGGTGAGCGCGAAGGCCGACGCCGCGTCGGCGACGTGCACGATCAGCGGATCGGAGCGGGGCCTGCGCTTGGCGCGATAGATCGCCTCGACCGCCGGCGCGTCGAGCGCGTGCGCGCCGAGGCCGTAGACGGTCTCGGTGGGGAAGGCGACCAGCTCGCCGTGCGCGAGCAGCTCGGC
The DNA here is from genome assembly GCA_021783935.1 of Myxococcales bacterium. Taxonomy (GTDB): domain Bacteria; phylum Myxococcota_A; class Polyangia; order Polyangiales; family JADJMO01; genus CAIXWQ01. The sequence continues at coordinate 479 of JAJXTK010000564.1, forward strand.
GCAGCGCGCGATCGCGTCGGGCGTCGCGTCGAGGCGGCGGGCGCGCACGCGCGGCCTCAGTTCAGCGTCGACGGCAGGGCGAGGGAGAAGGGGGCGATCGTCGCGTCGAACTCGACGCCGTCGTCGCGCTGCATGCGGTAGCTCCCCTCCATCGAGCCGCGCGGCGTCTTGAGCACGCAGTGGCTCGTGTACTCGAACGACTGGCCCGGGCGGATCAGCGGCTGGTTGCCGACGACCCCTTCGCCGCGCACCTCCTCGGTGCGCCCGGCGGTGTCGCGGATGATCCAGTGGCGCGTGCGAAGGCGCGCCGCGGCGGTGCCTTCGTTCGAGATCTTCACCTTGTAGGCGAACACGTAGCGGTGCGCGCGGGGCTCGGACTGATCGGGCAGATAGGAGCTGCGCACGGTGACGCGGATCCCCTCGGTGACGGCGTTCGACACGGGGCGCAGCATGGTGGCCGCCGCGCCCGGTTGCAAGGTGCCTGCGTCCCAGGCTCCGAGGGGGCCGCGGGCGCCGGGGCCTCACGGCGTCGGCGCGATGCGCGGGCGCAGGTTGTGGCGGGGCTCGCTACGCGTCCGCGGCCTCGCCGCCGTCGAAGAGCGCCGCGCCGATCTCGTCGGTGAGATCCGCGACCTCTTGGACCATCTGCGCGAGCAGGCCCCCGTCGATCAAGCGCAGGAGGCCGCCCGCCTCGGCGACCAGCGACTCGCCGCCATCGTCCTCGTCTTCGCCGCTCGCGATGTAGACGCGCGCGAAGATCGCGGAGTCGATCCAGCGCAGCACCTCGGCGAGGTCGATGTCCTCCAGGTACGGGCCGATCTCGCTGCGCGCGATGAGCGTCTCGCCGTCCTCGCCCGCGTAGATCGCGACGGTCACCGGGCGCGGCTCTTCGTCGTCTTCGTCGCCCGTGGGTACCGAGAGATAGAAGACGCCCCCGTCCTCTTCGAGGCTCGCACCCTCGAGCAGACCCGCTGCGCTCGTCACCGCGCTCTTGAGATCCATGCGCTCCTCCTGCGCGCGTCGGTGCAGGGCGGCAACCCGACAGCCCGATCGGCGCTCGCGCAGCCCGCGTCGCGCGCGAGCGCCGGGCCTCGTGCAGCGCGGCGGCCCGGCGCCTTCGCGGAGTCGGTCGATCGAGCCGAATCCTCAGCGCATCGCCGTCGCCGAGCCGGGGCGCTCGCGGACGCCGCCGAGCTCGAAGCGCCCTTGGATGCCGGCGTAGACGAACGTCGACAGGCGCGGATCGCGGATCGCGGAGTTGCCGGCCACGTCGCTCTTCTGCCACAGGAAGGTCCCGAGATCAGCCCCGATCATGGGCCCCAGGGCCACGTCGGCCGACGTGCGTGTGTCGAAGCCCAACGCGACGCGCGCGAGCTCGAAGCCGTGCACGACGACGTTCGGCGCGCTGCCGTACACCGTCCAGAGCGCGCGGTAGCCCATGCCGAGCCGCAGCCACGGATCGAAGTAGCTGTAGGGCATGAAGTGGAAGGTCGCGAACGCGTCGCCCGCGAGGCCGCGCGCCGAGGCGCTGCTCGTGAGCGCCGAGCCGCGCATGTACTCCTGGTACTCGCCCTCGAGGCCGATCGCGAGCGACGGAGTGACGCGGTAGGCGCCACCGACGCTCGCAGCGACGCCGCCGTTGACCACGTCACCGATGGCCGTTCCGCCCTGGAGCAAGCCGAGCCCTGCGATGTAGTTGAAGCCCACGGTCAGCTCGGCCGCGCTGCGCGGCGCAGCGATCGACGTGGTGCTGCCGGCGGTCGTATCCGGCGTGCCGAGCGGCCGCCGCGGCGCGAAGACCGGCTCGTGCCCGTACGCAGCCGGCTCCTCAGGCTCCTGCGCGCCGGCCGAGGTGGCCAGCAGGAGCGTGGCCAAGCCACCGACGAGGATGGCGATCGTGCGCATCATGATGACCCCCTTGGCGACGCGTGTGCGTCCACCCCCTGGGGCGAGGCATCGGCCGTACCGTGCCCCGTCGCGGCAACGAGACGCTCGACCGCGACGGGCCCGTGATGGCTCGTCGTTGCGGGGTGGGGGGCCTGGCTCGAGAGCGCCGCCGCGGTCGGCCGTCGATCCCGGTGCGGACCTCCGGCGCGAGGTACTACTGTCGACGCTCATGAGGGCGATCCGCGGGGCCATCCAGATCGAACGCAACGATCGGCAAGCGATCGACGATGGAGTCAAGGCGCTCTGCGCGGCGATCGAGGCGAAGAACGAGCTTGCGCCATCCAGGATCATCTCGGCGATCTTCACGCTCACCCCCGATCTGGACGCCGACTTCCCCGCGCGCGCCGCGCGCGAAGCCGGCTGGGGCGAGGTGCCGATGCTGTGCGCGCAGGAGCTGCCCGTGCCAGGCGCCCTGTCGCGAGTCTGTCGGGTGCTCCTGCACGCGCGCGGCAAGCGCGAGGCGGTGCACGTGTACCTCGGCGGCGCCGAGAAGCTGCGCCCGGACTTGGCGAAGCCGGAGCCGAAGCCGAAGCCGGTGCCGAAGCCGGAGCCGGAGCCGAAGCCGAAGCCGAAGCCGAAGCCGGAGCCGAAGCCGGAGCCGAAGCCGGAGCCGGAGCCGAAGCCGAAGCCGAACCCGAAGCCGAAGCCGGAGCCGAAGCCGGAGCCGAAGCCGGAGCCGAAGCCGGTGCCGAAGCCGAAGCCGAAGCCGAAGCCGGAGCCGAACCCGAAGCCGAAGCCGAACCCGAAGCCGAACCCGAACCCGCCACGCCGCACCAACGGAGCCTCGTGACCGACGCGCCCGTCCCCCTCGCCGTCCTCGGCCTCGGCATCCTCGGTGGCTCGCTCCTGCGCGCCGCGCGGGGCGCGGGGCTCGCCTCGCACGTCGTCGGCGTCGAGCCGCGCGCGGAGGTGCGCGCCGCGGTCGCGCGCGAGGGGCTCTGCGACGAGCTGCTCGAGTCGCCAGGGCGGCGATCGGCCGCTGTGACCTCGTCGTGCTCTGCGCGCCGATCGGCGCCATCGAGGCCTCGTTCGCCGCGATCGCCCCGCACCTTCGCGCGGGCGCGATCGTCACCGACGTCGCGGGGACCAAGGCGCCCGTCATCGCGGCCGCGGCTGCGCTCGGGGCGTCCGTCTCGTTCGTCGGCGCGCACCCGATGTTCGGCGGCGAAGCGGGCGGATTTCCGGCCTCGCGCAGCGATCTGTGGCGCGGCGGCGTCGTGGCGGTCTGCACCGACGGGGCGCCCCAGCACGCCATCGATCGCGTCGTCGCGCTGCATCGCGCCCTCGGGGCCGAGGTGGTGCTCTGCACCGCCGACGAGCACGACGCCGCGGTCGCCGCGATCTCGCACCTGCCGTTCCTCGTCTCCTCGGCGATCGCCCTCGCCGCGCGCGACAATGGGCCGCTCGCGCGCAAGCTCGCCGGGCGTGGGTTCGAAGACACGACGCGCCTCGCCGGCTTCCGCTATGAGGTGCAGGGGGAGGTCTCGCGGCAGAACGCGCACCTCTCGGAGGCGCGCGCTCGCTTCCTCGAGGCGCTCGACGCGCTCTCGAAGGGGCTCGCCGCGGGGCCCGAGGCGGCGGCCAAGGTGTTCGATGAGGCGCGCGCGGCGCGCGAGGCCCGGAGGAAGGCGTGAGCGAGCGTGATCTCGTCAAGGCAGTGCAGGATCCTGGCTTCACCCCCGCGACCGACGAGATCGACGACGTCGTCGCGCTGCTCGTCGCCGAAGACGAGCGCGTGGCCGACGGCGCCGAGCGCGCGCTCGCGCGCACGGGGCTCTCGGGGCTGAGGCGCGCGTGGGAGCGCAGCGCGGCGGCGCCGTCTGCGCTGCGGGCGCGCGTCCACCGGCTCGCGGCGCGCGTCGCGGACAAGCACCACGACCCCGCGATCGAGGCGTCGCTGCGCGCGGCGCTCGGCGATC
>JAJXTK010000565.1 GCA_021783935.1 Myxococcales bacterium
CCCTTGCGCAGCACGCGGAAGACCGTGGAGGCGAGCGTCTCCTCGCGCCCCTCGCCATAGACGAGATCGCCGAGCCGCGCGCGCACCTCGCGGGCCGCGGCGTCGGCGAGCGACTGCGCCTCGGCGCGCTCTCTCGCGCGCGCGAAGACCTTGACCTCGATCTCCGGGAAGTGCGCGCGATAGCCGAGGGTCACCCCCGGGAACTGCGCCTCGACGCCGTCGAGGATCTCGCCGATCTTCGACTCGCCGGCGCCGAAGCTCTTGAGGTGGACCTGCGCCGCGTCGTTGGTCGCGAGCGGCGCGATGTGCGGGATGAGCTGATCCTCGAACATGCGCTGCATCTCGGCCGGAACGCCGGGCGTGAAGAAGAGGGTCGCGCCCCCGAGCTGCATGCGGAAGCCCGGCGCGGTGCCGATCGGGTTCGGCAGGATCTCGGCGCCGCGCGGGAAGTCGGCCTGCTTGACGTTCGACGGCCCCATGTCGCGTCCGAGCGACGCGAACCGGCGGCGGATCGCCTCGAGCGACGGCTCGTGGCGCTCGAGATCGACCCCCGCGGCCTCGGCGGCGGCGGCGCTCGTGAGATCGTCGGTCGTCGGCCCGAGGCCGCCGGTGACGAGCACGACGCGATGGCGCGTCGACATGCGCCTGAGCGTCTCGACGATGACGGCGCGATCGTCGGGGATCGCCTCGATGACGTCGACCGAGAAGCCGAGCGCCGTGAGCCGATCGGCCATCCACGTGGCGTTGGTGTTCACGAGCTCGCCGCGGGTGAGCTCGGTGCCGATGCTGAGGAGCGCTGCGGGCATTCGATGCAAGGCGCAATGTAGTAGCGGTGCGCGGCGCGCGAAAGTCGGCGGCGAGTCGGCCGCTGCGCCGCTGCGCGTCGAGGGGCTCGTCGACCGCGCCGCGCCCGTGCGCGTCAGAAGAGCTGCGAGAGCACGGCGTACGTCTGCGTGGTGCCGCCGGTGCTGGTGCCCTTCGCGAGCCCGAGGCGCAGCGTCAGGTCGACGAAGTAGCCGATCGTGAAGTCGACCAGCAGCTCGCCGCCGAAGCCGAAGCGCATGTGCGTCAAATCGAGCGGGGTGAACTCCGCGTCGCCGTAGTCCGCGAACGCGGTGCCGTAGATGCGCTTGAGGAAGATCGGCAGCGTCTGCACGCCGCGATCGACGTTGAGGATCGGGAAGCGATACTCGGCGTCGAAGAGCTGGAAGGCGTCCCCCACGAGTGCGCCCGGCGCGTAGCCGCGCAGCGCGACGCCAGGCTGGATCAACAGGTTGCGGATCGCGTCGGGGAGCGGATAGGGGCTGAAGCCGCCGAGCACGAACGCTCCGCGGGCGCCGTAGTTGCCCGCGATCGCGCCGCCTTGCGCGTGCAATGCGAGCACGTGGTGCTGCGCCCAGGGCATGGGGAAGTAGCCGGCCGCCGCGTAGCTCGCCGACGTCTCGTCGTACTCGCTGCCGAGCTCCTTGCGGGCGAGGTCGATCGAGAGCGCGAGCGAGAAGCCCTTCTCGGCCCCGACCGACCAGAGGAACGACTGCACGTTCGACCACGCCCAGCCGAGGTGCAGCGCGCCGATGCGCCCCTGCTGCGGAAAGACGTTCACCTTCGTCATCGGATCGAAGGTCGTCTCGGGGAAGCCGTCGACCGGACCGAAGTGCGCGAGCGAGTAGGACGCGGCGAAGCTCTGCGACGCGAACGCGCTGTAGATCGGGTAGCTCGCCGCCACGTCGCCGCCGTACGTCTCTTGCACGTACTGCGGTGTGTCCCCCGAGAAGCGAAAGCCGCCGCGAGAGTCGACGAAGCGATAGGCGTGCGCGCGCAGATCGACGGGGAGCCGGTAGTACCAGTACATCCCGTCGGCGCCCCAGGTGCCCGACTCGAAGCTCGAGGTGATCGAGAGCGCGAACTGGTGGAGGCCCACGACGTCCTGACCGGTCGTCGTCACGGTGGCCGACTGGCCCCAGGCGTCGGGCTGCAGCGCGAACGACCAGGCGCGCGGGCGCAGCGTCGGAAGCGGATTGTACGGCGCGTCCTTCGCCGTCGACGGCGGCGGCGCCTTGATCGGCGGCGCGCCGCGATCGTCGGGCTCGGGGAGCGGCTCGAGCCACCGCGAGGGGTCGAGCTCCATCTCGTAGAGGTCGAAGCCGTCGTGCGTGTAGCCCACGTAGGCGAGGTGCTTGCCGTCGGGCGAGACGTCGGGCTGGTAGGCGCCGTTGATGACGTTCGTCACCTGCTTGGTCGCGCCCGTGGCGAGGTCGCGCACGAAGATGTTGGCGATGCCGCCGCGATCGGACGACCAGAAGAGCTGCTTGCCGTCGGGCGAGAAGACGGGGCCGGTGTCGAGCCAGCGATCGTGCTGCAGCGCCGTCGTCTTGCCGGTGTCGACGTCGACGATTTCGATGTCGCGATAGCCGCCGTCGGTCCAGGTGCTGTAGGCGATGCGCCGGCCGTCGGGCGACCACTTCGGCGTGTAGACTTGCTGGAATCGCGGGCGCGGCACGAGCTCGCGCGCGTTTGCGAACGGCTGGCCGTCGGGGGTGTCGAGGTCGGCGAGCCAGAGCGTGGTGGTGCCCCCGGCGTTGCGCGTGAACGCGACGCGCGAGCCGTCGGGGGAGACGGCCGGCTCGGAGGCGCGCATGCCGGTCGTGAGGCGAGGCCCGAGATCGTCGCGCTCGCCGACGTCGCCCGGCGCGCGCCGGAAGAGGTCCCAGTAGAAGTAGATGTGCCGCGAGACGTCGACGCTGTCGTAGAGGAAGCCGCCGTCGGCGAAGAGCGCGGGGCTCGCGGCGCCCGAGGCGCGCGTGAGCAGCCAGGGCTTGGCGGGCGCGCCGCCCTTGGCGAGATCGAGCACCCAGAGGCCAGGCGTCGTGTGCCCGTCGCCGCGGTACCAGACGATCGCGCGCTCGCCCTTCACGAGCGGCCGCGGCGCGTAGCGGGGGTGGTACTCGTCGTTGCCGCCGAAGGTGAGGCGCGTGCCCTCGAGGAGCCCCCGGGCGACCGCGCTGGCCTTTTGCGCCTCGTACTTCTTCTTCATCGCGGCCTCCCAGTCGTCCCACAGCTGGACGTAGGTCTTGCCGATGACGCGATGGATCGATCGGTTGATGCCGTAGGGGATGATCTGCGAGCCGTAGTCGGCCGCGACCTGCTTCAGCGCGTCGTTGCCGTAGACGGAGGCGACCCACTCGAGGAAGCGCGAGCCGTAGAGGTACCAGAGGTTGCCCTGCGGCCAGCGCCGCGGGTTGTGCGAGACCTGATCGATCGGCGCGAACGTCCCCTCGAGCACGTCGGCGCGCAGGTACATGTCGAACGTCGAGGAGCGATCGCGCCCGCCGCTCGTGAAGCGGCTCTCCTGCAGCACCGCGAGCCCCTCGAGGAGCCAGCGCGGCTGCACCTGGTTGGGCGCGTACGACTTGCCGAAGATCGCGTTGTAGATCGCCGGCAGCCCCGTGATGTGGTCGGTGTGGAGGATGTGCGTGTACTCGTGCGTGACGAGCTCGACGTACCAGTCGTCGTAGTCGGCGAGCGGCGACAAGTCGTCGGGGGCCGTCACGTACAGGCGCACGGTGTTGTACGGCAGCGCCGTCGCCGAGCCGTTCGCGGAGTCGGTGTCGTCGGTGAGGACGATCTGGGTGCGCTCGTGCGGCTCCCAGCCGAGCTCGGGGGCGAGCGTCGTGTGCACCGTCTCGGCGATCGAGGCGACCTTGCGCGCGACCGGCAGCAGCGGCTCCCACGTGTGCACGTCGAAGTGCGGCGTCGAGACCGTCTTCCAGACGAGCGTCGGATCGCCCGCCGCTCCGGCGCGCGTGGAGACCGCGATCGCCGCGGCGAAGGCGAGCGTCGCGAGCGCGCCGCGCCAAGCCCGCGCAACCGGTGCCTTGCGGGGGGCGCGCATCGATGCCGGAGGAGAGGGGCGCTGCCGATCAGAGATCGTCGTAGAACAGCGGCTCGCGATTGCGCACGTAGCGCTGGATGAGCCCGCGTTGCTCCGCCGTGATCCCGAGCATCTGCGCGCCGAAACCGGGCGGCGCGTCGGGGTTGTCGGGCGACTCGCGCGTCCAGCGGACGATCGCGGAGCAGTCGAACTGGTAGCCACCCGGCAGGTGCACGCGCAGCGAGAGCTGCCGGTTCAGCGGCGGAACGTTGTACGTCGCGACGAAGAGGCCGCCGTGCTCGACGATGTCGTTGCCGTTCAGCGTCTTGTAGAAATTCGAGGGGGAGTGCGCGCCGAGCTCCGCCTCGATCGTGCCGGCGGGGGGGGGGAGGCTCGTCGCGTTCGGCCCCGGCTGCGGAGGCGCCGCGGCCGGTGGCTGGTAGGGCGGGGGGGTCGGCGCACCGGCGATCTG
>JAJXTK010000566.1 GCA_021783935.1 Myxococcales bacterium
ACCGTGCTCTTGCTCCGCGATCTCGACATCGGCTTGCTCGAAGAGGCGGTGCTCGGCGACCTGTTGCACCTCGGCGCCCGCGAGGGGCGCCACGCCCACGACGAGGGCTCGGCGCGGCTCGACGAGCTGTTCGATCGCCTCGGCGGCTTTCTGCTCTCGCACGAGCACCGCCCCGCCTCGGGGCGCCCCGCGAGCGACATCGGGATGAGCGCCCGGCGCCTGCGCGCGCTCTTGCACCTGGTCGACGCGGAGGCGATCGCGGGCGACGAGGGCGACGAGGCCCCGCGAGCGGTGCGCGTCCGCGCGCGTCGGCTCGAGACGGTGCGCGCGCTGCTCGATCGCATCGGCGAGGATCGACGCACCTCGCTCCACCGCACGCTCTGCGCGACGCTGGCCCGCGCGCTCGACGCGCTGGTGCGCGAAGGGGCGTGCGACGCGATCGAGGTGCTGCTCGTCGTCGCCGCGCGCATCGACGAGGCGCCCGACCTCGAGACGCTCGCGGAGGCGAGCATGAGCCCCGAGCTGTCGGCGATGCTCGCGGCGCTCGGGCGCTTCACGCGCGCGGCCACGCAGGAGGAGCCGCTGCCGCTCGTGCAGGAGCGGGTCTCGCGCCCCTCCTTCACCGAGATCGCCGCCGACGCCGAGGTGCTCGACGATCGTCCGCAGGCGGACGGGCACGTCGAGCCGATCTTCGAGCTCGCCGCGGCGCTCGGCGACGACGGCTCGGCGCGCGCCGAGGGGGTGCGCACGGTGCTGTTGCGCGTCGCGCGCGCCCTGCAGAACCTCAGCAAGGCCTCCTCGCGCAGCGGCCTCTCCGACGCGGTCAACAGCGGCATCGACGCGCTCGCCGGCGGGCTTCACGCCTACGCGCAGCTGCACGCGATCGCGTCGCGCAAGCTGTTCTCGGAGCAGGAGCACGCGCCCGCCTCGACGCTCAACGTCGGGGCGGCGGGGCGGCTCGCCTCCGTGCTCTCGCGGCTGTCGGACGAGTCGCGGGCCGCTGCGGCGGACGCGGTCGCGGAGGCGAGCGGCGAGGTCCGACGCCTGGTGCCGCCGGCGCTCGCCAAGCTCGTCTCCGACGTGCTGGAGCGGACGCTCGAGCTGCCGCTGGTGCCCACGGACGAGGAGCCCGCGAGCGCCGTCGCGAGCCAGGTCGAGGACGAGCTGCCCGCGTGGCTCGGACCGCGGCGCACGATCGGCGGCTTCTTCATCCTGCGCCCGCTCGGGGCCGGGGCCGCCTCCTCGGTGTTCGTCGCCAAGCGCGCCGAGGAGCGCCACGAGCCCGACGCGGAGCTCTTCGCCCTCAAGACCCCCGACTACTCCGGCGTCGCGGCGCGCAGCCTCTCCGAGCGCGAGTTCCTGGCGATCTTCCGCGGCGAGGCGAGCGCGCTCCTCGGCCTGCCTGCGTCGCCCAACCTCGCGCGCTTCGTCACCTTCGACCTCGGCGCGAAGCCCAAGCCGATCCTCGTGATGGAGCTGATCCAGGGGCCGACCCTCGAGCGCTTCGTCGCCGCCGCCGACGCGCCTCGCGCCGCAGGGGCGTCGCCGAGCTGCGCGCGCGCCTTCGAGATCCTCGACGGCGTGCTCGCGGGGCTCGAGGTCATGCACGGGCACCACATCGCGCACCTCGACGTCAAGCCGTCGAACGTCATCCTGCGCGAAGGGCGCGTCCCCGCGCTCGTCGACTTCGGCCTCGCAGGGCGGCAGATCCGGCCCGGCTGCGCGACCGGACCCTACGGCGCCCCCGAGGTGTGGGGGGTCGTGCCGGAGGATCTCCACGCTCCCCCCTCGCCCTTGCCCGCCGACGTGTACGGCTTCGGCGCCCTCGCCTTCGAGGTGCTCACCGGCCGCACGCTCTTCGACGCGGAGACCGAGACGGCGATCATCGCGAAGCACCTGCTCCACGACGGCGACCCCGCGCCGCTCGCCGCGCTCGGCAACTATCGGCCGCTGGTGGAGCTGCTCGGCCACTGTCTGCGCCGCGACCCGCGCCGGCGCTGGCCCGTCAGCGAGCTGCGCGCCGGGCTGCGCGCGGTGAGCTCGGTGATGCGAGACTTCGACTGGCCCCTCGGGCGTTGAGGCGCGACGTGATCAATTCGTGCCGTTCGCCCTCGATTCGCGCTACGAAATGCCCATGCGACCCCCTTGCGCCCTCGCGCTCCCCGCGCTCCTCGCGCTCCTCGCGCTCGCCGCCGGCGGCTGCTCCTCGTCGAGCGGCGGTCCGGTCGCGCAGGTGTACGAGGAGAACGGGTTCGATCCGAACGTCGTTTCGGTCGGCGTCTTCAAGGTCGTCTACCGCGACGTCACGATCACCGGCGCCTTCGGCGACGGCGAGAAGAGCACCCCCGTCACGGTCGGCGCGGGCACCGACTACGCCTACGCGCTCGTCGGCTACGGCTGGACCAAGGGGCAGCCGCAGCCCGCGCAGCTCGCGCTCGTGCGATCGCGCGTGCCGGTCACCACCACCGTCGGTCGCACGGTGCCGATCGTGCTCTCGTTCTACGACGCCGTCGGCAAGTGCGGCTCGGTGGTGATGCAAGAGGACGAGTACAAGTCGGCGGCGGCGCAGTACTTCCCGAGCGACGCGGTGCAGGACTGGGCCTCGGTGAGCTGCCCCGCGCTGGCGAGCCCCGACGCCGGAGCCGACGGCGCGCGCGAGGCCGGCGCCGACGCGGCCGACGCCATGAGCGACGCGACCGACGCGACCGACGCGACCGCGGGGGACGTCGCCGACGCGAGCGACGCGGGCTGAGCCGGCCTCACACGCCGGGGGTCGGCGGCCGCAGGATCTCCACGACGTTCTTGAGGTTGTCGCTGACGTGCACGCGGTTGTCGTGATCGACGATCACGGCGCCGGTGCCCGGGTACCTCGCGACGAGCGCGAGCCCCTTCTCGGGGCCGAGGATGAAGACGGCGTCGTCGAGCTCGTCGGCCGTCAGCGCGTCGGGGGCGAGGATCGTCACGCTGCGGCACGCGGTCGCGGGCTTGCCGGTGCGCGGGTCGAGGATGTGGTGGTAGCGCACGCCGTCCTTCACGAAGGCGCGCTCGTAGTCGCCCGCCGTCGAGAAGGCCGCGTCCTGCAAGGCCGCGCGTGCGAAGAACTCGCTCTCGGCGCCGCGCGGATCGCGGATGCCGACCCTCCACCGGTCTTGCCCCTTGCGGCCGCGGACGCGCAGATCACCGCCGGCGCGCACCACGAGATCCCGGAACCCGCGCGCCTCGAAGACGCCGATCGCCCGATCGACCGCGTACCCCTTTGCGATGCCGCCGAGGTTGATGAGCATCCCCTTCTTGGCGAGGCGCACGGTGCCCTTGGCCGCGTCGATCTCGACCTTCGAGCCGTCGACGAGCGGCAGCCGCGCGGCGATGTCCGCGTCGCTCGGCACGATCGAGGCAGCCTCCTGGTGATCGAAGCGCCAGAGCCCCTTGAGGCCGTAGAAGGTGACGTCGAAGACCCCCTCCGAGGCGTCGTGAATCGCACGCGCGCCCTGCAGGATCCCGATGAGCTCCGCGGAGACCTTGACCGGCTCGCCGCCCGCGGCCGCGTTGATGCGCGACACCTCGGAGTCCTCTCGCCAGACCGTGAGCAGCTGCTCGAGACGCCGCAGCTCGGCATGCGCGGCCTCCATCGCGAGGCGCGCCTCGGTCTCGCGGTCGGTCCACACCAGGAACTCGACCGAGGTGCTCATGGCCTCGTAGCGGCCGGAGATCACTTGCGCCGCGCGCACGGGCACGGGCACGGGCACGTCTGCGCTCGACGGGCTCGCCACGCTCGCCGTGCGCGCTGGCGCCCCCTTGGCGGGCTCGGGCTCGTCGTGCTTGTCGCAGGCCGTGACCGCGACCGAAAGGAGGATGGCCGCCAGCGCGGCCTTGCGGCTCACGGCTCGTTGCCCTTGGCCAGCGCCTCGGCCTCGGCACGGCGCAGGCCCTGCGGGTACCTCTCGAGGTAGCGCTTGGCGAGCGCTGCTGCGCCCGCCGCGTCCCCGGCGCGCGATCGCGCGACGGCGCGCAGCCACGCCGCGTCCTCGGCGCGCGGATCGGTCGCGGCCTCGCGCTCGAAGAGCGCGAAGGCGGCGTCGGCGTCCGGCCAGCGCGCCTGCCGGAAGAGCGACATCGCAGCCGCGAAGCGCGTGCCGTTCGCGCTCGCCGGCGGCGCGGCCGGCGCGGTCACGGCGGGCGCAGCAGCGCTCGGGCGCGCGGCGATGGGAGCGGGCTTGGTGGCCGGTGCGCTCGGCGCGGCGACGCTCGCCGAGGCGGCCGGCGGCGCCGCGGGCGTCTCGCTCGGGCGCTCCCAGCTCTCGCCTGCGCGCAGATCGCGCTCGCCGAGGTCCACGAGCCGCAG
>JAJXTK010000567.1 GCA_021783935.1 Myxococcales bacterium
TCTGTCGGCCCCCGGCACCTCGATGGGGCTCAGGCCGATCGCGAGCTCGAGGCGCGTCTTGGCGCGCGCGATGGCGAGCTCGGCCTCGGCGCGCGTCTGCAGCCAGCGCGCCCGCTCCCCCTCGGCCATCGCCACCTCGACCGCGCTCGCGTCCTTCGCCTCCAGGCGGCCACGGAAGTAGGCGGCCTCGTCGCGCGCCACCTTCTCGCCGTCGATCGCGTCGTGGAGACGCTGCACCGAGACGAGCAGCTCGCCCCACGCCGAGACCGCCTCTCCGACCGCGAGCGCGATCATGCGACGCGCGTCCGACTGCCGCCAGCGCAAGAGCGCCTCGGCCTCGCCGATGCGCAAAGACCGCTGCCCGGTGATCTCGACCGGCAGGTAGAGCATCGCGATGGCCTGCACGTCCTGCGTGTACTTGCCGCGATCGACGATGACCTCCAGGGTCGGGTTGAGCACCGACGGCAGCGGCGAGGCGGCGCGGGTCGCGCTCGCGATCTGCACGTCGGCCGAGGCGTTCGTCGCGGCGGGGCCCTTGGTGCGCGCGCGCTCGACCACCTCGGGCAAGGTCGGCGGCCCGGCGATCGCGGGGAGCGGCGAGGTGATCGCGATCAGGGTGGCGAGCGTCGCGGCGAGGTGCGTGCGGCGTTTGGTCATTGCTTGCTCGCCTCCGCGCGCAACAGGAACGCCCCGTCGACGACGACCGCCTCGCCGCGCGAGACGCCGGCGAGGACCTCCACGAGGTCAGGGGTTCGCCGACCGACCTCGAGGAAGCGCAGCTCGTAGGCCCCCTCGCCCCGAGAGACGAAGGCGACGTCCTCGACGCCGAGCGGCTGCACCGCGTCGGCCGGCAGCAGCACGCCGGCGCTCTCGGGCCGCGCGAGCGCGATCGACGCGCGCACGAACATGCCCGGACGCAGCGCGCCGTCGGGGTTGGGCACCGCGACGCGCGCGCGCACGAGCCGGCTCGTCTTGCCGATCGCGGGATCGAGGTGCGCGAGCGTGCCGGTGAAGACTCGGTCGGGCACGCCGTCGGTGCGGAAGCGCACCTCGGCGCCGAGGGCGAGGTAGGGGAGATCGGCCTCGTGGATCTCGAGCGCCACCACGAGCTTGCTCGTGTCGGCCACGACGTAGGCGTTGCTGCTGCTCGCGAGGTAGGCGCCGAGGGAGGTCGCGCGTTGCACGACGACCCCCGAGAGCGGGGCGGTGAGGCGCAGAATCCCTCCGGTCGAGCGTGCGTCGGCGCCGACGGCCCGAAGGCGCGTGGCGGCCGCATCGCGCTCGACCGTCACGCGGGCGAGCTCGGCGTCCGCGAGCTCGACCTCGCGCGCGGTCGTCAGCTGCTGCGAGAGGAGATCGTGTTCGCGCTCGGCGTTCTTCGTGGCCGCGAGCAACGACGACTGCGCCACGAGCACGGCCGCCTGCGTCTCGGCGAGCGAAGGGACGACGAGCTCGGCGAGCAGATCGCCCTTGCGCACCGGGTCTCCGAGCCGAGCGTGGAGCGAGACGACGCGCCCATCGAGCCGCGGTCCGACCTCGGCGTAGGCGTCCGGGTCGTACTCGACCGTTCCGGGGACGGAGAGACCGGCGAGCGAGGCTGGATCGCCCGCGCGCTCGCTGCGGATGCCGAACCGCTTCTCGAGCGACGGGTCGAGCCTGAGCCGTCGCGGCGCGCGGGCCGCCGAGCCCGAAGCGCTCGCGGACGGCGAGGCGTTGGCCGTAGGGACGACTTCGCGGCCGCAGCCCGCCGTCGCGAGCGGGGCGAGGAGCGCGAGCCTCGCGCACGCGCGGACGAACCAGGGGGCGCGGTTCGGAGACGAGCGCATGTCGGGCCCCCCTCAGCACGGCGCGTGCCTTCGTGAGTCGGCCGCGCTCCGCCGATCACGCTGCGCTCGGGTGCGACAATTTTCCGCACAGGCACCTCGGTGTCGCAGATCGACGAAGCGGGGCGAGATAGCGACGCGCCAAGCGCCTCGTCCATTGCATCCTCGCGATCACGCCGGGCGCATGCGGGTTGGTCGGCGATTCGCTCGGCCCCACGACAGCTCGAAGCGGCCGCGTCGCGCGCCGAGCGCTTCAGCTGCAGAGCCCGCCCGAGCACTTGTTGCTCGCGCAGTCGGCGCTGCCCACGCACGATTGTCCGAGCGCCGCCAGGCACGCGCCGGCCCCGTTGCACGCCTCGGTGACGCTGCAGGTCGGCGACAGGTCCATCTGCCCTTGCGGGATCGCCTTGCAGCTGCCGACCGAGCCGGCGAGCGCGCACGCGTAGCAGACGGCGCCGCAGGCCGTGTCGCAGCAGACGCCGTCGACGCAGTGGCCGGAGATGCACTGGTCGCCGGCGGTGCAAACGGTGCCGTTCGGGTGCAGGCACGCGCCGCTACCGTCGCACTTGTTCGCCCCGGTGCAGGCGCCGGCCGGATAGTCGTCGTGCTGCCCGGCCGGCACCGGGCTGCAGGTGCCGACGCTGCCGGCGACGTTGCACGCCTGGCAGACCCCGGCGCACACGCTGTCGCAGCAGGCGCCGTCGACGCAGAGGTACGAGGTGCACTGCGTGCCGCTCGTGCAAGGCTGGCCGATGCCGCCGACGCAGCTGCCGGCGCCGTTGCACACGTGAGTGCCGGCGCAGCTCGGCGGGTCTGGCTGGCCGTTCGCGACCAGCGTGCAGCTCCCCGCCGTGCCTGCGCCGTCGCACCGCCAACAGTCCGTCTGGCACGTCGTGCTGCAGCAGACGCCGTCGACGCAGTGCCCCCCCTGGCACTCGGTGGAGCTCGCGCAAGGGGCGCCGAACGTCTTCGGCGGCCCGTCGTACGGCGCGTCCGCGGGGGCGTCGGAAGCCGCGTCGCCCATGACGGCGTCGACCGTGGCGGCGTCGTCTGCGTCGGTGTCGCTCGCGGCGTCGGTCGGCCCGTCGTCGCCGGGCGTCTCGAAGAGCGTCGCGTCCCCTCCGCCTCCGTCGCCGAGCAAGCCGCCCCCCGAGGCGCCGAGGCCGCTTCGCCAGTCGCCGCAGCCGGCGAGCACGAGGCCAAACGCCATCGCCGCCGCCCACGCGCTTCGCATCGGCCGAGCGTAGCGCGTGCGCCGGGCGGCGCCCCTCGCCTGCGCGTCGATCGCGGCGTGGATGTGCGCAACGCGTGGGCAATCGGAAATGCCTGGGTTGGGTCAAGCCGGCGCGCGTCTGGGCCGGCCTGCTACGCTGGGCGCGAGCCGAATCGATGCGATCCGCCCCCGAGCTGACCAGCGGCGCCGTCTTCGCGGGGAAGTACCGCGTCGAGCGCCGGCTCGCGACGGGCGGCATGGGCTCGGTGTACGAGGTGCGCCACGTCGTGCACCACAAGCGCTACGCGCTGAAGCTGATGCACCCCGACCTCGCGGCCGACGAGGAGGCGCGCGCGCGCTTCGTTCGCGAGGCGCAGATCGACGCGGTGATCGAGAGCGCGTACGTCGTTTCGGTCGTCGACGCGGGGGTCGAGGTCGAGACGCAGACGCCCTACCTCGTGATGGAATTCCTCGTCGGCGAGGAGCTCGGCGACATGCTCAAGCGCGGCCAGCGCGTCGCGCCCGATCGGCTCGTGCGCTGGCTCGGGCAGATCGCGCGCGCGCTCGACAAGGCGCACCAGAAGGGGATCGTCCACCGCGATCTGAAGCCCGAAAACCTCTTCCTCACGATCAGCGACGAGGAGGGGGAGAAGATCAAGGTCCTCGATTTCGGGATCGCCAAGTGGCTCGAGGTGGCGTCGCAGTCGTCGACGCTCGGCGCCGGCACGCCGCTCTTCATGGCGCCCGAGCAGACGCGCCGCGGCCGCGAGATCGGCCCCTGGACCGACATCTGGGCCCTCGGCCTGCTCGCCTACGTGCTGCTCGTCGGCCGGCCGTATTGGCGCGCGCAGACGATCGGCGAGCTCTACGGCGAGCTGCTCGATCCGACCGGCCGCGAGCCGCCGTCGATGCGGGCCGCGCCGCTCGGCGTGGCGTTGCCGCCGGCCTTCGACGCCTGGTTCTTCCGCTGCGTCGACAACGATCCGCGAGGTCGCTTCTCGCGCGCCGGCGAGGCGATCGAGCAGCTCGCGCGCGCGCTCGGGGTGCCGCTCTCGCTCCCCGCGGGGTCGCACGGCTCGCTCGCGCCGCCGACGCCCGCGGGCAGCTCGGTGCCCGTCGTCGCCTCCGCGCCGCCTTCGCCTGGCGCGCCAGTGCCCGAGACGCGCGCGTACGGCGCCCCCTCCGCAGCGTGGGGCGCGCCGCCGTCGCCGACGCACGGCGTGTTCACCCCGCCTGCTCCGTACGCAGGCGCCGCGGCCGGCACCGCGTCCCCCTTCAGCCGCACGCGGCCGCTCGGCTCCGA
>JAJXTK010000568.1 GCA_021783935.1 Myxococcales bacterium
TCTGACGTCGAGGATCGCCTCGTAGACCCGTCGCGGATCGGCGCACCCGGCGGGCGCGCTCGGCGCGGCGTCGGGGCAGCGCGCGGCCTCCCGCCGATAGGCGGTCCCCTCGCCGAGCCGCAGATCGAAGCGCAGCTCGTCGAGCCGGTCGGCGGCCGCGAGCGCCCGCAGCGAGAAGCCCGCGGCGAGCTCGAGCGGGTCGTCATCGGCGTCGAGCGGCGTCGCCAGGACGTCCGGCAAGAGCCGCGCGAGCTCCTCGACCAGCGCCTCGTCCTTGCCGAGCCCAGCGCCCGCCGCGCGCTCGCGCGCGAGCTCGTCGAGCGGGCGTCCGTCCTTCGCGCGCAGCGTGGCGAAGTCGAGCTGCTCGAGCACCGAGTGCACCCACGTGCCGTAGGTCGTGCCGCGTCCGCCCGAGAGCCGCGGGGCGTCGAGGAACGACGCGAGCGGCGGGCGCGGACGCTCGATCGCCTCGGCGGCGCGGCCGCGCGGGGCGCGCTCGGCGTCCACGAGCCGCGCGGCGAGCTCGTCCGCCGTGCGCTTCTCGTCGCGGTCGGGGGCGAGCGCGTCCGCCACGAGCCCCGAGTAGCTGGTGACGACCCAGGGCCCCGCGAGGCTCGATCGCCCCTCAGGCCAACGCGCGGCGCAGAGCTCGACCTCCGGTGCGGGGCGCGCGGTCCAAAGGGCGGATCGCGCCGGCTCTTCGGGCCGCCAGCGGATCGTGCCGGCCGAGCGCGCGACGAGCGCGTCGAGGCGCGCGCGCGCGAGCGTCCATGGCGCCTCGGCCCCCTCGGCGAAGCGCGGCATCGCGTCGTCGTCGAAGCCGGGGCGCGTTCGATCGCGCAGCAGCAGGCGCCCGAGCGGCGTCGCGCTCGCCGAGGCGCCGTCGCGGCCGACGGGCCCGTACCACGCGACGGTGTGGTGCTTGGCGCGCGTGAGCGCGACGTACAGCTTGCGGAGCCCCTCGCGCCGCTCCTCGGCGAGCATGTGCGCGTGGGCCTGTGCGCGCTCATCGGAGCCACGCCCCCCGACGTGCAGCTCGGTGCCGCGCGCGCCTCGAACGACGAGCGGACCGCCCGCGTCGGTCTGGCCGCGCGCCGCCGACGCGAACGGCAACAGCACGATCGGATACTCGAGCCCCTTGCTCGCGTGGATCGTCTCGATCGTCACGGCCCGCGCGTCGCTCTCGAGACGCTGCGTCGTCTCCTCGCGCTCGGGCCGGTCGACCTGCGCCCGCAGCCAGTCGGCGAGCGCCGCCGGGCCGTGCCGATGCGTGCGCTCCTCGACGTGCAACAGCTCGAAGAGGTGCCGCAGGTCGGTCGCGTGACGCTCGCCGTCGGGGAGCGCGAGCACGCGCACGAAGCTCGCGTGCTCGGTGAGCTCGCGGTCGAGGGTGCGCGCGAAGCCTTGCTTCGACCAGCGCGCCGCCGCGACGCGCAGCCGCTCGGTCCACGCGTTCCAGTCGCGCACCGACGCGCCCGCACGCTCGGCCTCGGCGCGCGCCCCCTCGCCCCGATCGGCGATCGCCAACGCCCACGCGAGCTCGTCGGCGCTCCAGCCGAACAGCGGCGAGACCACCGCCGCGCGCGCCTCGCGATCGCGGCCGCCGCCGCCGACGGCCTCGAGCCACGAGGCGACCCAGGCCGCGACGGGCGTGTCGAACACCGAGCCGCGCGAGGGGGCGACCGACGGCACCCGCGCGCCGCGCAGCGCGCGATGGACGGCGCGGGCCTCGAGATGGCCGTTGACCAAGACCGCGAGGTCGCCAGGCGCGGGCAGGCGGGGCTCCTCGCCGTCGACGATGCGCGCGCGCGCGCCGTCGAGCCACGCGATCGCCTCGCGCGCCGCGAAGGCGGCGATCGTCGGATCGACGCGACGTCCGATCGGCGCCCCCTCTTCGCCGCCGACGTGACGCGCGTCGAGCCAGCGCAGCTCGAGGCCCGGCAGCGCGCGATCGAGGCGCGCGGGCTGCGTCGCCTCGACCTCGACGTAGTCGATGGGCGGCTCATCGAAGGCGCCGGAGCCCGCGCCGAAGAGCGCGTTCAGCGCGGCGATGGGCGCGGGGTCCGAGCGCCAGTTCTGCACCATCGTGCGGTGGCGCGCCGGATCGACCACGCCCGCCGCCTCGAGGTAGACGTGCACGTCGGCGCCGCGGAACGCGTAGATCGCCTGCTTCGGATCGCCGATCAAGAAGAGGCGTCGATGGCCGTGGAACGCCGCCTCGAGCACCCTCCACTGCGCCTCGTCGGTGTCCTGGAACTCGTCGACGAAGGCCGCGTCGAAGCGCTCGCGGACGCGGGCGGCGATCGCGCTCGCGGCGCCGCCGTCGCGCGTGACCCGATCGGCGAGGCGCGAGAGCATCGCGTCGTAGGTGAGCAGCCGCCGCCGCGCGAGCTCGGCCTCGACGCGCGCGCGCACGTCGCGGGCGAACGGCGCGAGCGGCAGAAGCTCGATCGACGCGCGCGCGAGCTCGGCGACGTGCGCGTCGAGCGCGGCCACCAGCGGAAACCACGGCCGCGACTCGGGACGCCCCTCGGCGCCCTTCCAGTTGGCGCGCAGCCCGTCGATGCACAGCCGCTCCGGCCACGTCCGCTTGGTCGGCGGAGGCTCCCCCGACGCGACCCACTCGCTCGCCTCGGTGAACCACCCGTCGAGCCACCGCGCCTGCTCGGCGAGCCGCTTGCTCCTCGCATCCTCGAGCAGCGACGCCCGCGCCCGCGCCCCCTCCTCGCCCGTGAAACGCGCGCGCAGCGCCTCGGCGCGCGCGAGCTGCGCCCGCGCCTTCGCCAGCACGTCGCGCACGCTCTCTCGGGTGCTCGGCACGACGCGCGGCGCCGTGGGGCCGCTCATCGCGGCGGCGACCTTGCGCAGGGCGTCGCGGCGCAGCCCCGCCCGCGCGAGCAGCGCGACCTCGTTGGCCGTGGCCTCCGCGTAGAGCGAGGCGAGCGTGTCGTCGGCGATCGACTCGAGCACCTCGCGCACGTCCGCGAGCAGCTCGAGGTCGGGGTCCTGCCCGGAGTCGAACGCGAGCTCGGTCAGCATCCGCTGCGAGAAGCCGTGGATCGTCGAGATCGGCGCGAGGTCGAAGGAGCGCAGGGCGAGCTCGAGGCGCTGCTCGATTCGATCGGGCGGGGCCGCCGCCATCACGTGCGCGATCACCGCGTCGTCGAGCTTCGCGCCGCGCACGCACGCGAGCGCCTCGGCGAGCCGGCGTCGGACGCGATCGCGCAGCTCCGCGGTCGCGGCGTTGGTGAAGGTGATCGCGAGGATCCGATCGACCGGGACGCCGTGCTCGGCCACGAGCCGCAGCAACAGGCTCGCGATCTGGTAGGTCTTGCCCGTGCCGGCGCTCGCTTCGAGCAGCCAGGTCGTGCGCTCGGGCAGCTCGGCGTCCGCGCGCCAATAGGTCGCGCTCATGCGCCCTCCCCTGCCTTGGCGCGGCGCTTGCGGACGACCGCCGCGAGCAGCGGACCCCACACGCGCGTCGAGAGCTGCACGAGCTCCTCGGCTCGATCGACGAGGTCGTCGAACGCGAGGTGACCGAAGAGCGCGCCGACCCAGCGATCGTCGGCGTCGCCGCCGTGGAAGGCGGAGCCCTCCCAGCTCGACGCCTCGCTCTCGACGATCGCGCGCGCCGGGCGCGCGGGGTCCGCCAGGCGCGCGGCGGCGATGGCGGGCGAGAGCGTCGCAAAGAGCGGCAGCGTCGCGCGGCGCGCCTCGCGGTAGGTCGTGACGAGCGCCGCGAGGTGCTCGCGCGCTCGGGCGGCGTGGTCGGGCGCGCGCAGCTCGACGCTCGCGTCGCAGCCGATCACGTGCGCGGCGCGCGCCGGCTCTCCGGCGGCCACGGCGACGAGCAGCCGGATCCACGCGACGAGCTGCTGCTTCGCGCCCGGCGTCTTGTGCGCCGTGAGCTCCACGAAGCGCAGCTCGCCCCCCTCGGCGCGCACGTCGGTCGCGACCCCGCTCACGAGCAGGCCGTCGATCTCGCACGCGACCGCGAGCGCGTCGCGTCGATCGCCTGCGACCTCGGCCGCGCGCCGACGCGCGTCGGCGACGGCCTCGAGCGACGAGACGAGCGCGTGACGGCCGGCGCCCTTCGGCGGCAGCACCCCCTCGGCGCCGAGCCGCGCGGCGAGCGCGTCGAGCGCGTCGGGCGCCGGAAGCTCGTCGCGCGCCTC
The DNA here is from genome assembly GCA_021783935.1 of Myxococcales bacterium. Taxonomy (GTDB): domain Bacteria; phylum Myxococcota_A; class Polyangia; order Polyangiales; family JADJMO01; genus CAIXWQ01. The sequence continues at coordinate 4,176 of JAJXTK010000568.1, forward strand.
GCAGAGGACGCGATCGCGCAGCGACCAGTCGTCGAGGCCGTCCGACTCGAGCGGCTCGCGGTCGAGCACCTCGGCGCCGTCGTCGCCGAGCGCGAGCCCGAGCCGTCGCGCGAGCAGCTCCTGCTGCGGGCGCACGAGCGCGCGCGCGAGCGCCTCGACCG
>JAJXTK010000569.1 GCA_021783935.1 Myxococcales bacterium
GCGGCGTCGGACGCGGGCGCGGCGTCGGCGGCGGCGTCGGGCGCGGGCGCGGCATCGGCGGCGGCGTCGGCGGAGGTCGCGGGCTGCGTCGCGGAGGACGAGCAGGCGAGCAGCGTTGCGGCGGCGGCGGAGAGCGCGAGCGGACGAAGCGACATGCACGAGTAGTAGCGAGGGGCGGGGCCCTGGGGGAAGCGTGGCGCCGCCTGGGGGGGCACCGCCGCCTCACGGCCGCCGAGCCGTCACCCCGCCGCCTCGCGATCGCCGTCCGGCGGGCGTAAGACCCGCGCATGAAGCCGCGCCATCCCCTAGCTCTGGTCACGCTTTTTGGTTTCGTGGCCCTGTCGGCCTGCGCCACGGGCTCCGACCCGGAGGTCGGCGCGCACGACGGCGGACCGGGCGGCCTCCAGGTCGGCGACACGCAGCCCGGGCCCGGCGGGGGCACGACGCTCATCTACGCGCACAGCGACTCCGAGCTCTACTCGATGGACCCGGCCACCAGGACCGTCACCGACATCGGGCCGTTCGCCGGCAACAGCGGCCCGATCACCGACCTCGCGATCGACGCCGCGGGGCACCTCTGGGTCAACTCGACGAGCGAGGTCTACAAGGCGGTGCTGCCCACCGGGACGGGCGGCGCGGTGCAGCTCACGCTCAAGACGACGCTCCCCACGGGGTCGAAGTTCTACGCGCTCGGCTTCGTCCCCGCGGGGGTGCTCGAGGGGGGCGAGGCGCTCATCGCCGGGGACGGCAACGGCGATCTCTACTTCATCGACACGACCGGCCCGAGCGCGACGCCGCTGCGGCTCGGGTCGTTCGGCCCGTGGCGCTCGGGCGACCCCTCGCCCGGGCAGTCCGGCGACTTCTGGGCGCTCTCGGGCGACGTCGTCTTCTACATGAGCGGCTCGACCCCCCTCGGGCTCGCGACGCTCCGCGACTGCTACCAGAAGAGCGGCTCGGCGACGTGCAGCAACGCGAACGACGTGCTCGCCGAGATCGACATGAGCGCCCTCGCGACGGCCTACAAGACCAAGACCGCGGCGGCCTCGTTGCGCAAGCGAATCCTCGGCGGCGGCACCCAGCACGGGCGCCTCTTCGGCATCGGCGCCTGGGGGGCGAACGTGTACGCCTTCTCGCGCAACGACACGAAGTCGGGCACGCCGGCCAAGCTGCTCCAGATCGACGGCACGGGCGCCGCCTCGGAGCTCCAGAGCTTCCCCGCGATCACGGCGGGCTGGTCGGGGGCCGGGGTCACCTCGGCGGCGACGATCACGATCATCCAGTGAGCCGGGGCGGCGCGCGCGGCGAACCTCGAGTGGCGCCGCGCGAGTGGCTCGCCCCGGTGGACGTGCTGCGCGCGGCGTGCGAGCCCTTCGACCGATGAAGACGCCCTGCCCGTTCTGCGCCCACGTCCTCACCGGTCGGAAGTCGGCCGTAGGCACCCGCGTCGCCTGCCCCGCGTGCGAGCGCTCCTTCTACTGGAGCGACGCGCGGCGCTCGGGCGACACTTTTGTCGTCTACGACCTCGAGACCACCGGGCTCGACCCCGCGTACGACGAATTCATCCAGCTCGCGGCCATGAGGTTCTCCTCGGGGCGACTGCGCCCTGAGGACACGTTCGCGAGCTTCGCGAAGCCGAGGGTGCCGATCTCCTCGTTCATCGAGGGCTACACCGGCATCGGCAATCGGCACGTCAAGGACGCCGCGCGCCCCGAGGAGGTGCTCCTGAAGTTCGCCGCCTGGGCGGGCGACGCTACGCTCATCGCCCACAACGGCCTGCGCTTCGACAGCAAGTTCCTCGCGGAGACGTGCCGACGTCACCGCCTGCCGACCCGCGCCGTCGAGAGCATCGACACCATCCACATGTCGAAGATGGCCTTCGGCAGGGCGCGTGGCACGGGGCACTCGCTCGACCACCTGGTGTCGCGGCTGAAGATTGATCAACACGGGGTCCGACGGCACGACGCGCGCGGCGACGTCGAGATCCTCGGCCGCGTCGTCCTCGGCCTGGCGCAGCGGCTCGACCTCGACCACGCGCTCAACGGCGTGCCGAGGCATCCGGCGCTGCTACCGAGCGCGTGAGCGCGCGCGACGCGGGCGCGAGGCGGCCGGCCTCATCTCCCTCGCAGGGAGACCGAGACGAGAGGAGCACGCCTTCGAGGAGCGTCGCGGCGTCGGGCTCGGCAGCGTGACGGTCGGGGGCAGCTTCTAGCAGGCGGTCGAGCCTCGCCCCGGGCCTCACGCGCGATCGATCTCGGCGGCGCGCCCGCGGGTCGTCGTCGCGACCGGCGCCTCCATCGCGACGCGCCGGCCCGGATCTCAGAAGTCGAAATGAAGCCCGAGCGTCGGCAAGGGGATGACGATCGTGCCCCCTCGGAGGTTCACGCCGACCGCGTGCGGATCGGCCACGGCGCCCCCCGACGGCGTCAGCGGCATGCTCGTCGCCGCGTGCGACATCACGACGACGGCGCCGCCGATGTCGAGGACGAAGCCCGCGCCGAAGCGCACGCCGAAGCGGACCTCGGGGATGACGATCAGGCCGAGCTGGCGCTCGCTCTGGTCGTCGTAGGTCGGGCCGTTCCCCGAGGGCTGCACCGTGCGCGAGAAGCTCGTCGACGCGAGGCCCGCCGAGACGCGGAAGGTGAGCGGCGTCGCGTCGAAGATCGAGTAGGCGACGCCGACCAGCAGCGCGGGCGTGGTGAGGAAGGCGAGCCGCTCGCTCGTCGCTTGCGCCTGCGGCGTCGTGAACTGGTAGGCGCGCCACGCGAAGCCCCCCGTGAGCGCGACGCCGAGGTCGAGCGACAAGTGCTGCGTGACGGCGTAGCCGCCGCGGACCAGGAGCATCCCGCTGACGTCGCCGTTGTCGCCCGGCACCCCCTGGTCGTCGGTGAACCGAAGGTGGCCGGGCGTCCCGCCGACGCCCGTGACGATCTCGGCGTGCCATCGGCGCCAGCGGGCGAGATCGAGCTTCGTGAGCAGCGGGACGTCGCGCGTGGCCTCGATCGCGCGGGCCTCGGACACGTACCCATCGGCGCGCGCGGCGACCATGTGCGTGCCCGAGGCGACCTCGCCGCTCCACACGCCCACGCCGACCTCCCGGCCGTCGAGCGAGAGGCGCGCGCTCGGCGGGCTCGCCTCGATGCGCAGCATCGCGGGCGCGGCCGCGAGCGTCAGCCGCAGCTCGCTCGCGCCGTTCACCGTGAGCGTCGCGGCCTTCGGCCCTGCCGCGAGATCGCCCGTGCCGCGGAGCGCGACGCTGTGCGTGCCCGCCGAGAGCTTGCCCTCCCACGGCGCCTCGCCGACGACCGCGCCGTCGATCAGGACCTCGGCCTTCGCTCCTTTGGTCTCCGTCACGCGCAGCGTCCCCGTCTGCGCGAGCGACGAGAGCTTGACGTCCATCGTCACCGTCTCTGCGCTCGCGACCGACGCCTGCGCCTCGAACGGCTGGTAGCCGTCCTTGGTGACGCGCACCGCCCGCGTGCCGATGTCGACGCGGATCGGCTGCGACACGGGCGTCGTCGCGCGCTCGCGCCCGTCGACCGTGACGCGGGCGCCCGGCTGATCACAGGTGATCGTCAGCGCGCCGAGGTGCTTGCGGATCGTGGCGACGTCGTTGTCGACGGCCTCGTGCTCCTTCGGATCGAGCTCTCCGAAGCGCGCGAGCGCCTCGTCGTACATCTCGAGCGCCTCCTCGTAGCGGTGAAGCTCTCGCAGGCAGACCGCGGCGTTCTTCGTCGCGTTGTAGGTGGGGTAGAGCGCGCGCGAAGTCTGGAACTCGACGAGCGCCGCGTCCCACTCCTTGGTGTCGACGAGCTCGAGGCCGAGCCGGAAGTGCCGCAACGACTCGGGCTTCTTCGACTCGTCGCGCACCGCGACGGGCGCGTTGTCGGCGGCGAGCGCCGCGAGCGACGGCGTCGCGATCGAGAGCGCTGCGGCGATGGCTACGAGCCGAGCGTGCATATATTTTGGGCCTCCACGCGCGAACGTACGCTCTTCGGCGCGCGCGCAAGCCCGATACGCCCGCCGACCCGAGCAGGCCGCAGCATGCAAACGTCACCCGGCAAGCCATTCCCCAGCGAGCTCGCGCTCTTCCGAGCGGTCGAGGGCGCTCGCTGTCGGCCATGTTCCTTCGCGGGCGAGAGGCGCATCGTCACCCGGCGAGGCCGATTGCGGGGCGGAGCTTCAATGGGGGCGCCTCCCGAGAGAGGCGGAGATTTCCCAGAGCCGCGCGGTCAGCGCGTAGGTGCGCGGGCTTCAATGGGGCCGCCTCCCGAGAGAGGCGGAGATGGCCGAGCCCGGTGCCCATGAGGCTGTCCGGGACCATGCTTCAATGGGGCC
>JAJXTK010000570.1 GCA_021783935.1 Myxococcales bacterium
TCTGACGACGGCCCCGGCCTCGCCGACCCGGCCGCCCCCATCTTCGACGCGTTCTTCTCGACCAAGCCGCACGGCACCGGCCTGGGCCTCGCGATCGTGCACCGCATCGTCACCGACCACGGCGGCTCGATCGCCGTCGAGAGCCGGCAGCCGCCGACGATCTTCCGCATCACGCTCCCGCTGACGCACAACCCCTGAAGCGGCCGTCGAACGGCGGTCGATCGCCCCGCCGGAGCCGGGGGCGGCTATACACGGCGCCGGTAGGGGGCCCGGCCGGAGGTCCCCGCGCGACGCCGCGCAGGTGCGGTCACGAGGGATCCCGGCTTCGCATGAACTGGTCCGGCAGTTGCTTGGAGCGCGCACGATGGCAAACGCGAAGGTCGAGACCAAGGCCCGGGTACTGATCGTCGATGACGAGGCGAGCGCCCGCTCGGGGCTCGAAAAGCTGCTCCGCCACGAGGGCTACACGGTCAACACCGCGGCCGATGGCCCTTCGGCGTTGAGCGCCTTCTCCGAGGTCGTTCCGCAGGTCGTCGTCACCGATCTGAAGATGCCCGGCATGGACGGCCTCGAGCTGCTCAAGCAGCTCAAGGAGATCGATCGCGGCCTGCCGGTCGTCGTGGTCACGGCGTTCGGCGATGTCGCGTCCGCCGTCGCCGCGCTGCGCGCGGGCGCCGACGACTACCTCACCAAGCCGGTCGACTTCGACGCGCTGACGCTCGCCATCGAGCGCTCGCTCGAGCGCAGCGAGCTGCGCCAGGAGGCCGAGGTCCTCCGCCGCCAGGTGCGAGAGCGCGACGGCGACGGCTTCGAGGGGCTGCTCGGATCGAGCCCCGCGATGCAGAAGGTCTACCGCGTGGCCAATCAGGTCGCCGCCGCGCGCGCGACGGTGCTCATCACCGGCGAGAGCGGCACCGGCAAGGGGGAGCTCGCCAAGGCCGTGCACCTGAAGAGCCCGCGCGCCAAGGGGCCGTTCGTGTCGGTGCACTGCGCCTCGCTCGCCGAGTCGCTGCTCGAGAGCGAGCTGTTCGGCCACGAGCGCGGCTCGTTCACCGGCGCCGATCGCAAGCGCATCGGCCGCTTCGAGCAGGCGCACGGCGGCACGCTGTTCCTCGACGAGGTCGGCGAGATCCCGCTCGCCACGCAGGTGAAGCTGCTGCGCGTGCTGCAGGAGCGCACCTTCGAGCGCGTCGGCGGCAACGAGCCGATCCAGGTCGACGCGCGCCTCATCGCCGCGACCAACAAGGACCTCGCCGCCGAGGTGCGCGAGGGGCGCTTCCGCGAGGACCTCTACTACCGCCTCAACGTCGTCCACATCGACATGCCGCCGCTGCGCGTGCGCGACAACGACGTGTGGATGCTCGCCAACCACTTCCTGCGCCGCTTCTCGGCCGACAACCACAAGCGCATCGACGGCTTCACCGACCGCGCGCGCGCGAAGATCATCGCGCACCGCTGGCCGGGCAACGTGCGCGAGCTCGAGAACGCGATCGAGCGCGCGGTGGTGCTCTGCGAGACCAACAAGATCGACGAGGAGGATCTGCCGATCGACGTCGCGCCGCTGCCGAAGGGCGCGGTGCGCATCCCGGGCGCCACGATGGCGGAGATCGAGCGCTACGCGATCCTCTCGACGCTGGAGGCGTGCAACGGCTCGACGACGCGCGCGGCCGAGATGCTCGACATCAGCGTGCGCACCATCCAGTACCGACTGCACGAGTACGGGCTCGCCAATACCCGCGACAAGCGCAACGCGCCGACCCCCTGAGCGGGGTCGGCAACACGGCGTGAGCCAGGCGCCCGTGCCCGGGTCGCTCGGGGTGCGCGGTATGTGCGTGTGCCCGCAGTTCGTGCGCGGGAGAGCCGGTGGTCGCAAGGCATGCCGGTTGCTGTGCCCCTCGCCGTGAACGAGCACGGACGACGCGCGCGGGTGCTGCTCGTCGACGACGACGCGCGCGCCGTTCGGATGCTGGCGCGCATGCTCCGCGAGGACGGCTTCGAGGCGGACGTCGCCCTCGACGGCGCCGGGGCCATCGCGCGCATCGCCCGGGAGGCGGTCGACATTCTGGTGGTGGATTTCCAGCTGCCGCACGCCGACGGCGTCGTCGTCGCGCAGTACGCGAGGTCACGCGATCCGGAGCTGCCGGTGCTGTTCGTCACCGGCTACCCGGAGATCGTCGAGCGCCGCAAGCGCCTCTTGTCGCCGAGCCCCGTCGTGCTCGCCAAGCCCGTGGCGTACGAGGCGCTGAGCAGCGCGCCGAGCGACGCGGAAGCTGCGCGGGGGGCGCGGCGCTCGTCGCCGCGACTTCCTTAGCAGGCCGTTGAGTTTCTCCGGAGCTGCCCGATCCTCTCCCGCGTCAACCCGAACCTCGCCGCGCGATCGACACGGCCTGCTGGCTGTCACAGTTTCCGCAGGCCGTTTCTCAACGGCCTGCTAGTGGCCAGGCCCGAGCGCGTCGGGGGGCGATCCGCCTCGTGCGCGGCCGCGTCGAGCGATCGGCGCCGCCTCGAGCATCCTCTCCACGAGCGCGGAGCAAGCCATGAGCAACCAGCCGCCGTTTCAGCGGATCATCCACCCGACCGACTTCTCGGACTGCGCCGCCGAGGCGCAGCGGTACGCCGTCGCCCTCGCGCGCACCGAGCGCGCGAGCCTCGTGCTGCTGCACGCGTGGCGACGCTCGCTCTACCCGGGCACCGAGATGATGATCGTCCAGACGCCGGACGCGACGCCGATGCCGCTGATTCGGTATCTGGAGGTCAGCGCGTCGCGGCAGCTCGACGCGCTCGGGGCGCGGCTGCGCGCCGAGCTCGTGGGGCTGTCGATCGAGGGGGTGCTCGTCGACGGCGCGCCGGAGGAAGAGCTCTTCGCGCTCGCGACGCAGGGCGACGCGGTGGTCATGGGGACGCACGGGCGCGGGCGCCTCGCGCACCTGTTCCTCGGCAGCGTCACCGAGCGCACCCTGCGGCGCGCGACGGTGCCGGTGCTGACGGTGCGCCCCGGCGAGGCGCGCGCGATGCCGCCCAGGCGCATGCTCGTGCCGATCGACTTCTCGGAGCCCTCGCGCGCGGCGGTGGCGCTGGCCACGCGGCTCGCGATCGTGGCCGGCGGCGCGGCGATCGACGTGCTGCACGTGTGGGAGCAGCCCGAGGGGCCGCCGGGGGACGCGGTCGTGGTTCATCTGCCGACGGGCGAGCGGCCGAGCCTCTCGGAGTACCTGCGAGCGAGCGCGCAGCGCGAGATGCACGAGTTTCTCGCGGGCCTCGAGCGCTTCGGCACGATCGAGCTGCGGCGCGAGGTCTCCTCGGGGCGCCCCGCCGACGTGATCATCGAGGCGTCGGCGGCCTACGACGCGGTGGTCGTGGGGACGCACGGTCGACACGGCGTGCCGCACGTCGTGCTCGGGAGCGTTGCGGAGAAGGTCGTGCGTCGATCGGCGTGCCCGGTGTGGACGGTTCGGGGGTGAGCTTCGGGGGCCGGGGGTCGGCGCGCCGCGGGCCCCGTCCGTCCCGGCGCGTCGAGCATCGGTCGTGCTTTGCGCGTCGCGTTACAGGCGCAATACTCGCCCGATGCCCCTCCCGCCCAAGCAGGGCCTCTACGATCCGCGCTTCGAGCACGACGCCTGCGGCCTCGGCTTCGTGGCGACGCTCGACCGACGCGGATCGCACTCGGTGATCTCGCAGGCGATCGAGATCCTCGCCACCTTGACCCACCGCGGCGCGGCCGGCTGCGACCCGTGCACGGGCGACGGCGCGGGTATCCTGCTGCAGGTCCCCCACGAGCTGTACGCGGCCGACTGGGCTCAGGGCGGGCGCGTGCTGCCGCCCCGCGGCGACTACGCGGTGGCGACCTGCTTCTTGCCGCAGAGCCCCGCGCGGCGACGGCGCCAGGAGGCGATCCTCGAGGGGGCCGTGCTGCGCTACGGCCAGCAGGTGCTCGGCTGGCGCGACGTGCCGGTCGACGTGGCCGGCTCCGGCATCGGGCCGCTCGCGCGCGAGTCGATGCCGACGATCCGCCAGCTCTTCATCGGCCGCACGAGCCCCAAGGAGCACTTCGATCGCATCCTCTTCATGATCCGCAAGCGCGCGGGGCGCTCGGCGAGCCAGCACCCCGACGGCCAAGACTTCTACGTCGCGTCGTGCTCGTCGAAGACCGTCGTCTACAAGGGGCTGATGCTCGCCGAGCAGCTCGGCGCGTTCTTCCCGGATCTGGTCGATCCGCGCGCCGTCTCGCGCCTCGCGATGGTGCACTCGCGCTTCTCGACGAACACCTTCCCGACCTGGGATCGCGCGCACCCCTTCCGGCTCATCGCGCACAACGGCGAGATCAACACCCTG
>JAJXTK010000571.1 GCA_021783935.1 Myxococcales bacterium
CGGGCCGCGGCGGCGGGTTGCTCTTCGGGCGACTCTGGGCGGGGTTCGGCTTCGGGCTGGGACATGGGGAGGCCTGCCGGCAGCAGCCGGCGAGCCGGGGTTCTTCGCGCGTGGGCCCCGGCGCAGCAAGGGCCGCGGAGGTCCCGACGCGGAGGGAAGAGGTCAAGGCCCGGCGTCGCGACCGAGCAGCGCGAAGCCGGCGACCCCGAGGACGACCAGCAGCGCGAGGGCGACGGCCGCGCGCGACAGGCGGCTCGCGATGTCGGGGCGCTCGCGGGAGAGGTAGCGGACCTCGACGAGATCGCTGGCGGCGCCGAGCAGGGCGATGGCAATCGCGGCCGCCGACAGGCGCGCGAGGATCGCGCGATCGGGGGTGGTGACGCGCACGAGCTCGTAGGCGGCGATGGCGGCGAGCGCCCCCCCGACCCACAGCGGCAGCACCGCGAGGCGCGCGAGCCGGTGGCGGGGCTTGAGGCGCGCGGCCAGCTCGTCAGGGCGAAGCTCGGCCTCGACCTCGCGCATCGCGATGCGCGACACGTCGTCGCCCGCGCCGATGGTCGGCCCCGTGCCGCCGCGCGCGCCGCGCGGGACCACGACCGCGTGCGGCCGCATCATGACCAAGCCGAGCGTGGCCCAGGCGAGCGCGCCGAGGAAGAGCTCGATCGGCTCGAGCAGCGCGGCGCCCCCGAGCGCGCCGGCGCCCGGGTCGGGCGCGAGCATCCACGCGGTGGCCGACGGGACGACGAAGCCGCCGAGCACGATCCAGACGTAGCGCCGTGAGCCGCGGACGATGGCGAGGGCGCCGAGGGCGATGCCGGCGAGCGCCACGAGCGCGGGCGCCCGCGTCGACCAGCTCGCCGTCGGGCCGAACGAGCCTGCGCGCACGGTCGTCCACCACGCGGCGCCGGCCGACAGGACGAGCGGCAGCGTATCGGCGACCGGATCGCGCCTCGGCTTCGCGGCGTCGTCGCTGCGCTCGGCCACGCGGGGAGGATAGCAGAGCGCGGGGGCACGATCGGCGGCGGCACGATCGGCAGCGGCTGCGGCTGCTGGGTCGGCGGCGTCGGCGGCTCCGGCACCGGCTTCGGCATCGGCATCGGCTTCGGCTTCGGCTTCGGCATCGGCTTCGGCTTCGGCATCGGCTTCGGCAGCGAGTCGTGCGCCGGGCTCGGTCGCTGCGTTCACCGGCGCCCGTGATTGCGTTCACGGGCGGCCGTGAAGCCGTTCATCGACGCCGGTCATGACTCCGATGGGCCCTACGCGGCGTGAGCCTCTCGATCGCGTCGACGTCCGCGTCAGGACGTCGAGGTCCTCGGTCAGTCTCGGCTCGCCGTGAACCGCCACCGCGTGGCCGCCGACGACGAGGATCGCGTTCGTGGAGATCAGCGCGCGCAAGAACTCGATCCACTCTTCGAAGAGCGGCGGGGCCGAACCACGCGCGCCGGAGCGCTTCGACGCGCGCGAGCCGCTCGACGGGCGAGGCGCCTTCGAGGTCTTCGCGGTCGAGCGCTTCGGCTTCTTCGAAGGAGGCGGCACGAAGGACCTTCTCGATGGGCACGGTATCGCCCCACTGTACCACCGACCTCGTCCTACGCGCCGCCCGCGGCAAGCACCGCGCGTCCGACGTTGCGCGCGCGTTGCTCGATCCCGCGCCGATGCTCGACGCCCTGCGCGCCGAGCTCGACGCGGGCGCCTACCACTACTGCCCCGAATTCGGCCCCGACCGGCCTGAACAGCCCCCATCCCCGCCCTTCCCCCGCGGTGCGTGGGAAGGGTGCAGAGCCCAAGAAACTCCGACGAATCTCCCTCCCCCGCACCGCGGGGGAGGGCTGGGGTGGGGGCAGTTGTCGAGGGATCTGGGGCAGGAGTGCTACCGCCCCGGCGTCGGCCGCGCGTTCTGGATCCGCGAGCCCAAGCGTCGCCGCATCTTCGCGCTCCCCTTCCGCGATCGCGTCGTGCAGCACCTGCTCATCGACGCGACGCTGCCGGCCCTCGAGCGCTGGTACGCGCCGCAGTCGTACGCCTGCCGCGTCGGCAAAGGCAGCCACCGCTGCCTTCGGCGCGCGATCGAGCTCGCGCGCGCCAAGCGCTTCGTGCTGCGCGTGGACGTCCGCAAGTTCTTCCCTTCCATCGACCACGCCATCCTCCGCGCGCTCCTCGCTCCGCGCACGCCGCCCGCGTGGCGGTGGCTTCGCGACGTCTTCCTGGACGCGCCGATCGAGTGCGAGCGCGTCGCGTGGCACTTCCCGGGCGACGATCTCTTCACGCCGCTCGCGCGCCCGCACGGGCTGCCCATCGGCTCGCTCACCTCGCAGATCTGGGCCAACGCCTATCTCACGCCGATCGACCACCTGCTCGGCTCGAAGCTCGGCCTCGGCACCTTTGTACGCTACTGCGACGATCTGCTCGTCTTCGACGACGACGCCGGGCGCCTGCGCGACGCGCTCGCCGCGATCGAGGCGCGCGCCCACGCGCTGCGGCTGCGGCTCCACCCGGAGAAGACGCGCCTGCACCGCACGAGCGATCGGGTCGGCTTCCTCGGCTTCGTGCTCCAGCGCCGCGGCGACGGCGTCTCGGTGCGCCTGCGCAGCGAGAACCCGCGCCGCTTCCGGCTGCGCATGAAGAGCGCGCGGGCGCTCTTCCAGGCTGGGGCGATCGAGGTGGAGGAGCTGACCGCGCGCGTGCGCGCCTGGCTGGCCCACGCGAGGCACGGCCACACGCGGACGCTCTGCGCGCGCGAGCTCGCGCGGCTCGTGTTGTGACGGCGCGGAGCGATCCGTCAGCGACGCCCACGCCAGAATCGCGGCCGACGGCGCACGTGTGCGATCGCGAGGATCCGAATCTCGTCGCCGATCTCGAGGAAGACGAGCCAGTACGGGAAGCGCGGCACACGACATCGCCGCACGGCGAAGCGGTCCGGCACGTCGGGCACGAGTGGCTGCGCCTTCGGCGCCGCGGCCATCCGGGCGCGAGCCTCTTCGACGCAGACGAGGAACGCCAAGCCGAGACCAGCGTGTCGCGCCTCATACCACTCGGCGGCGTTCGCGAGCTCTTCCTCGGCCTCGATGCCGAGGCGAACGACCGCGCTCACCTTCGCGCCAGGCGCGCACGCAGCTCGCCGAGGGCGCCGTCGAAATCGCGCGCGTCGGATTCGCCCCGCAGCGCCCTCGCCGCACGCGCCTCGAGCTCGGCAGCCCACGCCTGTTCGGCGTCCGGATCCGCCTCGTCGTCCATGCTCGCGAGCAGCTCGGCCGCGAGCGTCGCGCGCTCGGCGAGCGGGAGCCGCAACGCCTCAGCAAAGACCGATCGTGCATCAGGGCGCATGACGCTGACGTTAACACGATGCACGCGAAAGTCCCGCCCCCGGCCGCGTACGCCGCCGTCGAAACGGCGGCGCAGAGGCGGCTCGGGAAGCGGGGGGCCCGCCGCGACGGCGACGGGCGCTGTTCGTGATCGCGCCGCGAGGGCCGACGCGATCACGGGGGAGGCAAGGCTGGACTTTGGAGCGCCACGCGGGGGCGAGCCGTGACCCGCGCCCTTCTCGACGTCCTCGCGAGCATGGCTCACGCGGAACCCAGAGTCTTCGCGCACCGGGCGCCGATGTTGTTGTTGCGATTCGTCGGCGTGTTGTTGTTGCGATAGCCCGCGAGCAGGTTCGTCGCGTTGTTGTTGAACGAGCCGCCGCGGATCACCCGGTTGGAGCTTGCCCGACCTCCCCCCGCGGCGCCGACCTCTCGGCCGGCGTCACGCTGTTGTCGGCGGGTCGGTGCGCGAGGGCGCGTAGCCAGCCGCCGATCATCTTGCCGATCTCCACGCTCTCGCGCTCGAAGTACGCGAGCTGCTCGTTCGACAGCGAGCGGAGCGTGGTCGCAACCCGGGCGAGCACGCGCGCGCGGACCAGCGCCCGCGACGACTGCATCAGCAGGCCGCGCTTGTCGCGGACGTAGGCGGCCTCCACCAGCGCCGTCAGGGCCTCGAGGCAGGCCTCGATCCATCGATCGGCCACCGAGAACTTGTGCTTCTTCGGAAAGTCCTCGGCTCGCTGCATCACCCACACGAGAAGGGGCTCCATGCGCACCGCCGCGACGGCCGGGGGCGCGCCGCGCGATTTCGCGCCGGACCTCGCTTCGCTCGGTCCGCTCCGAGACGGATACCGATTGTCATCCGACACGAGGTCGCGCGCCTTTCATCGTCACTTGTGGAGATCAGGGGTTTACGGATCAGGGATCAAGGGGAGTCGAGACATGAATTCTCAAGCACATTGCGTGCCATATACTGCTACGGGGTCCTCGCGCACCGGGCGCCGATGCTGTAGTAGCGATTCGACGGCG
>JAJXTK010000025.1 GCA_021783935.1 Myxococcales bacterium
CGAGACGCACGGCTTCAGCATGAGCTCGGTGCGCTTCATCTGCGGCACCCAGGACCTGCACAAGCAGCTCGAGGCGAAGATCGCCGAGTTCTTCGGCACCGAGGACACGATCCTCTACAGCTCGTGCTTCGACGCGAACGGCGGGATCTTCGAGACGCTCCTCTCGGAGGAGGACGCGATCATCTCCGACGCGCTCAACCACGCCTCGATCATCGACGGCATCCGCCTGTGCAAGGCCGATCGGCACCGCTACCCGAACGGCGACATGGCGGCGCTCGAGGCGGCGCTCGAGGCGACCAAGGGCAAGCGCCTGCGCCTGATCGCGACCGACGGCGTCTTCTCGATGGACGGCTACCTCGCGAAGCTCGACGTCATCACCCAGCTCGCCGAGAAGTACGACGCGATGGTGATGGTCGACGACTCGCACGCGAGCGGCTTCATCGGCAAGACGGGGCGCGGCACCGCCGAGCACTTCGGCGTCCAGTCGAAGCTCGACGTGATGACCTCGACGCTCGGCAAGGCGCTCGGCGGCGCGGCCGGGGGGTTCACCACGGGCAAGAAGGAGATCGTCGATCTGCTGCGGCAGCGATCGCGCCCCTACCTCTTCTCGAACTCGATCGCGCCGGCGATCGCGGGCGCGTCGGTTGCGGTGCTCGAGCTGCTCGGGCGCACGACCGAGCTGCGCGATCGGCTGATGGAGAACGCGCGCGTCTTCCGCGAGGGGATGGCGGCGGCGGGCTTCACGATCAAGCCGGGCATCACGCCGATCGTGCCGGTGATGCTCGGCGACGCGCGCCTCGCGGGGGAGATGGCCGCGGCGCTCCTCGACGAGGGGATCTACGTGATCGGCTTCTCGTATCCGGTCGTGCCCAAGGGGGAGGCGCGCATCCGCGTGCAGCTGTCCGCGGGGCACTCGCCGGAGCAGGTGCGGCAGGCGATCGCGGCCTTCACGAAGATCGGCAAGAGGCTCGGCGTCCTCAAGGCGTAGGGCCCGCGGCGAGTCGGGCCGGGCGCGATCTACGTCGGGCCCGGCTCGCTGCCGCGCGGTCGGCGAGGCGGGCGGTGCCGCGCGGGCGGCGGAACGAGGTGCGCGTCGCGGACGCGCTGCACCAGCGTGCGAAAGACGCGCAAGAGGCCGACCTCGATCTCCTTCGGCTCGCCCGCGAGCGTGAGGGCGGCCGCGACCGACTCGAGGGTCGAGACGTACTCGCGACGCGGCTCGGCGCGCAGGCTCCCGTAAATCGAGGGCTGCGCGGGGGCGAGCGTCAGGCGGTTGAGCTTGGTGAGCCAGGGGTTACGCCACCAGAGGGTCTTGGCCTTCGACCAGGTGCCGTCGAGCACCACGATCCCCTCGAGCTCGCGCGGGTCGAGCTGCGCGCCGCCGCGCGTGGTGACGGAGCCCGCGGGCGCCTCGCGGTCGGGGAAGAGCACGGCCCAGCGGTGCGGATCGACCCCCTCCTCGCCGAGCGCGCTCGCGAAATTCCGCCAGCTCAGGCCGATGACGAGCTTCGCCATGGGCAGGCTCGCGACCAGGAGCTGGGCCGATCCCAACAGCGCGTCCTGCTCCTGGGGGTGCTGCAGGATGAGCACCCGACGCCGGGTCGGGTACGAGACGACGCGGTCGCAGACGCACGCGACGGTCGGGCGATGGCACGCCTCGCAGCTCGGGCCTGAATTCACGCGGCGAGCTTAGCAGGCTGCGGAGCTCCTCCGAGACCGGCGGAGCGCCTCCCGTGTCGTGCCGCGATTCTCTGCGCGATCGACCACGGCCTGCGGACGGTCACGGTCTCCGCAGGCCGTTCGACCACGGCCTGCCGGAGCGCCGGCGGAGCGCCCGCACGCCCGATTCAACGGCCGCGCCGTCGAGGCGCCGCGCGGCGCCTCAGCGCGCGCTCGACCGTGGCCGGCGCGGCCTCGCAGACCGTCACGCGCGGGACGAGCGGGGTGAGCACCTCGCCGCAGCGGCACGGCAGATACACGCTGCCCACGAAGGCGCCGAGGTCGCGGTGCGCGTGGAGCTCCTCCCCCTTCGGCGGCTTCACGACGATCGTGCGCGGCGTGAAGGTGACCTCGATCCCGTCGCTCACGTGTCGGCCGGCGAGCGCCTCGTGGTCGAAGGCGCCGAGCACGGTGAAGAGCCCCTCCTCGCGCAGCCTCTTGCGCGTCGGCGAGCCCAGCCCGCGCGCGATCGACAGGATCGGATCGGGCTGCGGCACGTCCCCCTCGAGCGGGAGCCGCTCGACCTTCTCGAGGGAAGGGTCGCCGTAGTAGTGGATGCCAGGCTGCCCGTACAAGCGGAAGAAATACGGGATGTCGCCCCGATCGAGCTGCTCGATCTCGGCGTCGAGCAGCGGCGGCCACGGCGGTCGCGTGCGCGCGTGCACGTACTCGTCGGTGCCGCGCAGGCAGACGCGAATGGGGGCTTGGCGCACGGCCGGCAGCTGCGCGAAGACGTCGGCGAGGGCGCGCGCGTGACGGTCGAGCAGCCCGAGCGTCGTGCGGTAGGCCGCCGCCATCGCGACCAGCGCGGCGGCGTCGACCGGCTTGCCGAGGTAGGGGAGCGCGCGCCGGACGCCGCACGCGTGGCGGCTGATGGCCGCGTACTCCGGGTCGGCGTCGGGCAGGAGCTTGGTCTCGGTGGGCAGCGAGAGGTCCGCCAGGATGATCTCGACGTCGAGCGGCGCGAAGACGAAGCGCCCGCGCGCGTCGGCGCCGAGGGCGAGGTTCTCCCAGTGCAGATCGGAGAGCCCGAGCCAGCTGAAGAGCGCGAGGGCGCGCCCGACCACGCGCGCGAGCTCGCCTCGCTCGTCGGCCGAGAGCGCGGCGAGCGGCGTGAGCGCGATCTGCTCGACCGCGCCGCCGTCGCGCGCGTGCGGATCGGAGAACGCGAGATCCGGCAAGAAGCCGAACGCCTCGCGCCCGAGCCCGTCGCGCTCGGCGGCCTCGTCGAGGCGGCGTCGGAGGGGGCTCTCGGCCGACGAGAGGAGCCACTCCCACAAGAGCGTGCGGGGTTTCTCGACGCGCCCGTCGCGCAGCGAGACGCGGCGCCCGAAGTTGTGCGCGTCGCCGAGGTGCGCTGGCGGGTCGGCCATGCGCGTCACGCCGAGAGATCGCCGATCGCGTGCTGGATCACCGTGAGGCCGACGAGCACCGCGGTCTCGGCCCGGAGCACCCGCCCGCCGAGCCGCAGCTCACGCGCGCCCTGCCGCTGCAAGAGCGCGCGCTCGGCGTCGGACCAGCCCCCCTCCGGACCAACGGCCAAGACGACCTCGACAGGCTTGCCCGGCTCGCGCGTGGGCCAGAGGTCCGGCGTCGCCGCGGCGCGATCGTCGAGCGTGTAGCGGCGGGTCGCCTCGAGCCAGAACGGCTCCGCGAACGCGCGCTCGATCGGCATCGGCGGGTGGAGCTCGGGGACGCTCGCGCGACGACACTGCCGCGCCGCGCGGAGCGTCTGGCCGGGCCACGCGTGCGCCTTCTCGTGCGCGAGCCCCGCGGGCCCGACCGAGTGCGCGCTGAAGACCGGCACGATGCGCGCGACGCCGAGCTCGGTGGCCTTCTGCGCGACCGTGAGCATCCGCTGGCGCGCGAGCACCGCGCACACAAGCGTGATGCGCGCGTCCGACTCGGGCGAGGCGGGCATGCGCTCGTAGATGGTCGCTTGCACGCGCTCGGCCGAGGCCTTGATCACGCTGGCGCGGAAGAACACGCCATCGGCGTCGCGCAGCGTGAACGCCTCCTTCTCGTTGATCTCGCGAAAGCGCAGCGACTTGCTCTGCCCCGCGTCGAGGATCACCTCGGCCCCCACCTCGAGCTTCTTGGCGAGGCGGATCGGCGCGTACGGAGGGCGAAGCTCGGGCATCGCACGCGGATCTGCCACGACCGCGCGCGGTCGACGAGAACGACGCGCGCGTGCCCGGCGGACGAGGTATGAGAGCGGCCATGAGCCTGCCGCCGATCGACGGCCCCCCGGATCCCGCCGGCGGCGACTGCGTCGGGTGCGGGCGCTGCTGCCACCACCCCCCCTCGACGGTGAGCCTGCTCGCCGATGACGAGGCGCGCCTCGACGAGGAGCAGCTCCGGCGGCTGAGCGTGATCGAGGCGCGTCCGCCCTTCTTCCGCTTCCTGCTCCATCGCGACGGCCACTGCGTCGCGCTCGACGAGGCGACGCCGGGGCGGCACGCGTGCGCCATCTACGCGGTGCGGCCGACCGGCTGTCGAACCGTGGAGGCGGGCTCGCCGTGCTGCCTCGAGGCGCGACGGCTCGGTCATCTCGGATCGAGCGTCGAGTTTCGCAGGACCGACACGTCCGCGGTCGAGTGACCCGCGCGCGTACGCCTCAGGCGACCACGCGGATGCGGGCGTCGACGGCGATGGCGCCGTCGGGGCGCGCGATCACCGGGTTCAGATCGACCTCGGCGATCTGGCCGAAGTCGGCGACGAGCCGCCCGACGCGCAGCAGCACGTCGGTGAGCGCGCGCTTGTCGGCCACCGGCCCGCCGCGGAAGCCCTCGAGCAGCGCGCGCGCGCGGATGCCGTCGACCATCTCGGCGGCGTCGAGCGCGCCGAGCGGCGTGACGCGGAAGACGACGTCCTTGAGCAGCTCGACCTGCACGCCGCCGAGCCCGAAGCCGACGAGGTGCCCGAATTCCGGGTCGCGCGTCGCGCCGACGAACGTCTCGATGCCTCGGTCCACCATCCGCTGCAGCAGCACCCCCTCCATGTCGCCGATGCGCCCGAGCTCGTGGAGGCGGCCGAGCATCGCGAGGTAGGCCTCGCGCACCTCGTCCTCCGATCGCAGCCCGAGGCGCACGCCGCCGACGTCGGTCTTGTGGGTGATCCCCTTGGCGATCAGCTTGAGCGCGACAGGGAAGCCGAGCTCTGCGCCGAGGCGCGCGGCCTCGTCGCCGCTGCGCGCGATCGCCTGGCGCGGCGTCGCGATGCCGTAGGCGTCGAGCACCGCGCGCACCTCGTCGGGGCCGAGCCAGCGTCCGCGCGCGCCCGGGGGGAGCGGCTTGCCGACGATGGCGCCGGCCGCCTCCCGATCGACGAGCAGCGCGGGCAGCTCGTCGACGCCGCGCGCGCGAAAGACGCCATAGCGCGCGGCGCGGGCGAGCGCGGCCGCAGCCGCCTCGGGGAAGGCGTAGGTCGGGACGCGCCCGGCGCGCAGCATCGCGATCGCGTCGGGGACCCCTTGGCTGCCCATCAAGCACGCGGCGACGGGCTTGTCCGAGCCGCGCGCGGCGCGCAGGATCGCCTCGGCTACGTCGGTCGGCTTGGTGACGATCGGCGTGACGAAGAGCGTGAGCACCGCGTCGACGGCGGGGTCCGCGAGCAGCAGCGACAGGCTCCGCTCGTACTGCTCGGCCGAAGCGCTCGCGATCATGTCGATCGGGTTGCCGACCGACGCGGCGGCCGGCAGGAACTCGCGCAGCGCCGCGCACGTCTGCTCGCCGAGGCGCGGCACCTTGAGGCCGCGGCTCTCGCAGGCGTCGGTCGCCATGATGCCGGGCCCGCCGGCGTTGGTGAGGATCGCGACGCGCGGCCCCTTGGGCACGGGCTGCGTCGACAGCAGCATCGCGACGTCGAAGAGCTCGTGGATCGTGTCGGTGCGCAGCACGCCGCACTGGCCGAGCAGCGCGTCGACCGCGACGTCCATGCCGGCGAGCGCGCCGGTGTGCGAGCTCGCCGCGCGCCGCCCCGCCTCGGTGCGGCCGCTCTTGACGACGGCGACCGGCTTCTTGCGCGAGACGCGCCGCGCGATCTCGAGGAACTCGGCCGGATCGCCGAGGTTCTCGAGGTAGAGCAGGATGACCTTGGTGTCGGGGTCGTCCTCCCAGTAGGCCATCGCGTCGGCGGCCGAGACGTCGGCGCGGTTGCCGATCGAGACGAACGACGAGATCCCCATGCCGACCTCGAGGGCGAGGTCGAGGATCGCGAGGCCGAGCGCGCCCGACTGCGAGCAGACCGCGACGCCGCCGAACGGCGGGAAATTCGGGGCGAACGTCGCCCCCATGCGCACCTCGGGGTTGGCGTTGAGCACGCCGAGGCAGTTCGGGCCGACCACGCGCATGCCGAAGCCGCGGGCGTGTTCGGCGAGCTCCCGCTGCAGCGCCGCCCCCTCGGGGCCGGTCTCGGCGAAGCCCGCCGTGATCACGACGACCGCGCGGACCCCCTTGCGGCCGCAGGCGTCGATCGTCTCGAGCACCTGCGCGGCGGGGACCACCAGCACCGCCAGATCGACCGCGTCGGGGATCTCCTCGACCGTCGCGTAGGCGCGGACCGACTGCACCACCTCGGCCCTCGGGTTGACCGGGTAGACGGCCCCCTGGAAGCCGACGTGCACGAGGTTGTGAAACACCTCGGCGGCGATCGTCCCGCGCCTGCGCGCGGCGCCGACGACAGCGATGGATCGGGGGCGGAGCAGCGGTTCGAGCGAGGCGGCCATCGGGCGGGGCCTCTACCCCAACCGCGAGCGGGCGCGAGCTACGAACGTCGAGGCAAGGTCGATCAGCGGCGGCCGAGGTATTCGAAGCCGAAGCGCCCCTTCACGCACAGCTGCCCGTGCGTGACGGCGCTGTCGCTCGGCGAGGTGACCTTCACGATCCGGTCGTCTTGGACGTGCAGGGTCAGCACGCAGCCGACGCCGCAGTACGGGCAAACCGTGTCGGTCCGCGTCTGCTTGGTCTCGTCCCAGGACCCCGCCGCGCGCAGCTCGTGCTCGGCGCGGAACTGCAGCGCAGCGGTCGGGCAGACGCCGACACAGTTGCCGCAGAAGACGCACGCCGAGTCGGGCAGGGGGGTGTCGAGCTCGGTCGCGATCGTCGCGTGGGCGCCGCGCCCCGCGACCGCGATCGCGAAGGTGTGCTGGGCGTCGTCGCCGCACGCCTCGACGCACTTGTAGCAGAGCATGCACTTGGCGTAGTCGCGCACGAAGAGCGCGTTGTCGTCGACGACGGCCCGCGCCTCGGGTGCGCCGAAGCGATCGACGCGCGCCCCGTAGCGCGCGCACCACTCGGCGAAGCGGGGAGTCGCCTGCATGTCGACGGTCGCCGCGAGCAGCTCGAGCACCATGCGGCGGGCGTCGCGCACGCGCGGCGAGTCGGTCGTCACGACCATGCCCGGCTCGACGAGCCGCGCGCACGAGGGGACGAGCGTGCGCGCCCCCTCGAGCTCGACGACGCAGAGGCGACAGGCGTTGGCGGGGCTGAGGTTCGGCGCGAAGCACAGGGTCGGCACGTCGAGGCCGAGCGATCGCGCGACGTCGAGGATCGTCTGCCCCTCGGTCGCCGTCACGTGCGCGCCGTCGATGGTGAGCTGCACCTTGCGGCGCAGCGGCACGAGGCCGCCGTCGTGGGCCATCAGCGATCCTCCTCGCGCTTGCCGACGTCGGGCCAGATCGCGAAGCGCCGCGCGGCGCTCTCGACGGCGCTCGCTGCCGACTGCCCGAGCCCGCAGATCGACGCCTCGCGCAGCACGTGGCCGAGGTCGCGCAGGCGCGCCCGCTCGTCGTCCCAGCTGCCGTCGGGCGCGCCCGCGCGCACGCGCGCGAGCAGCTCGTCGAGCTTCGCGGTGCCGACGCGGCACGGCACGCACTGCCCGCAAGACTCGTGGCGGAAGAAGCCGGCGAGGCCGTGCAGCACCGCGCCGAAATCCGTCCCGTCGCGGAACACCACCACGACGCCGCTGCCGAGCGTCGTGCCGGCGCGGCGCGTGTCCTCGAAGGTGAGCCGCAGATCGAGCTCGTCGGGGCCGACGAACGTGCCCGCCGCGCCGCCCAGGAGCACGCCGGCGATCCCCTGCGTCGCGCCGCCCGCCAGCTCGATCAGCGCGCGCAGCGGCAGGCCCATGGGCGCCTCGTAGACGCCGGGGTGCGCGACGTCGCCCGAGAGGCAGAAGAGGCGCGGCCCGGCGCTCTCGGCGGTGCCGATCGCGGTGAACGCCTCGGCGCCGTCGCGCACGACGAGCAGGGCCGCGGCGAGCGTCTCGACGTTGTTGATCACGGTCGGCGCGGCGAAGAGCCCGCGCTCGACGGGGAACGGCGGCTTGCTGCGCGGCTCGCCGCGTCGCCCCTCGAGCGACTCGAGCAGCGCCGTTTCTTCACCGCAGACGTAGGCGCCGGCGCCGCGACGCACCTCGATCGGGAGGTCACCGAGCAGGCCACGGCGCCGCGCGGCTGCGATCGCGTGCTCGACGCGCGCGGCTGCGAGCGGGTACTCGCCGCGCACGTAGACGAACGCGCGCGCGGCCGACACCGCGAAGGCCGCGATCGCGATCGCCTCGACGATCGCGAACGGGTCCTCCTCGAGCAGCACGCGATCCTTGAAGGTGCCGGGCTCCGACTCGTCGGCGTTGCACACGACGTAGCGCGTGCTCGTCGGCTGCTGAGCGACGGCGGCCCACTTGCGGCCGGCGGGGAAGCCGGCGCCGCCGCGGCCGAGGAGCTTCGCGTCGGTGACCTCACGGATCACCCACGCCGCGCCGAGCTCGTGGGCGCGGCGCAGCGCCGAGAAGCCGCCGTGGGCGCGATAGTCGTCGAGGCTCTCGGGGTCGACGACCCCGACGCGCGCGAGCAGGCGCAGGGATTCGCGCGGCTGGTGAACCCCGCTCGACGCGGGCGTCGTCGGGGGCGCGCCGTCGATCGCCTCGCGCGCGATCGCCGCGTCGATGGGCCCGATCGCCCGCTCGATCGGCGGCGCCCCCGCCTGCACCAAGAGCGCGGCCGGCGCCCGCTCGCACTGGCCGAGGCACGGCGAGCGCTTCCAGGCGGCGTCGTCGCGCGAGGCGCCCTTCGCGAGCGACTCGGCGATCTGCGCGCTGCCTCGGGCGCGGCAGGCGACGTCGTCGCAGACGTGCAGCACGCGTCGCGGCGAGGGCTCGGTCGCGAGCAGGTGATAGAAGGTCGCGACCCCCCACGCCTCGGCCGGCGGCACGTGCAGGCGCGCGCACGCGTGCGCGAGCGCCCCCTTGGAGATCCACCCGACGCGCGCCTGGATCGCGCGCAGCACCGGCAAGAGCAAGTCGCGCGTGGGGGGGCGCGCTGCCAGCACGTGGTCGACGGCGGCGCGCTCGTCGTCGGTGGGGATCGCGTCGATCGGCTTGAGATCCATCGCGTCACTCGCCCGCTTCGGCCGGCGGTCGCGGCGCGATGCGCTCGATGCGGACCGCCGCCGCCTTGAACTCCGCGGTGCCCGCGCGCGGATCGGTGGCCTCGATCGTCAGCAGGTTGGTGTCGACCTGCTCGGGGCGGTGCAGCGTCAGGAACGCGAGCCCCGGCGGCAGCCCGGGATCCGCGCGCACCGGCGCCTCGACCGCGCCGCGGCGCGATCGGACGATCACGCGCTCGCCCTCGCGCACGCCGAAGCGCGCGAGAGCCGACGGCGCGAGATCGATCGTCTCCTCGGCGCGTCGTCGCGGCGAGGGGAAGGCGCGGCTCTGCACGCCGGTGTTGTAGTCGTCGAGGCGTCGCCCCGTCGTCAGGCGCAGCGGGTAGTCGTCGCTCAGCGGCTCGGCGGGCGGCTCGGCCTCGAGGACGTGGAACGGCGCGGGGGGCCCCTCGCGCGGCTGTGCCCAGAGGCGGTCGTGGAGCAACGGCGTGCCCGCGTGCGACTCGTCGGGGCAGGGCCACTGGATGCCGCCGAGCGCCTCGAGCCGCGCGTAGCTCATGCCTCGGTGCATGGGGCTGAGCGCTCGCAGCTCGTCCCACACGCGCTCGGCGACGGGCTCGCCGAGATCGCGGCCGAGCCGCTTGGAGAGCTCGCACACGATCCAGAGGTCGTCGCGCGCCCCCGCGGGGGGCGAGATCGCGCGCCGCAGCCGCTGCACGCGGCGCTCGGAGTTGGTGACGGTCCCTTCGCTCTCTCCGAGGCTCGCGGCCGCGGGCAGCACGACGTGCGCGAGCTCGGCGGTCTTGGTGAGGAAGAGGTCCTGCACCACGAGGTGATCGAGCCCGCGGAGCAGCCGGCGCACGCGCCCGGCGTCGGCCTCCGACTGCGCCGGGTTCTCGCCGAGGCAATAGAGCGCTCGCAGCGCGCCGCGCTCCATCGCGTGCAGCTGGTCGGTGAGGTGGAGGCCCTTCTTCGGCGGGATGCTCGCCCCCCACGCCTGCTCGAAGCGCGCGCGCACCGCGTCGTCCTCGACGTCCTGGAAGCCCGGGAGCTTGTGCGGCAGCGCGCCGGCGTCCCCCCCGCCTTGCACGTTGTTCTGGCCGCGCAGCGGGTTGAGCCCGGAGCCCCACTTGCCGACGTGCCCGGTGAGCAGCGCGAGGTTGATGAGCGACAGGACGTTGTCGACCGCGTCGTGGTGCTCGGTGATGCCGAGCGTCCAGCAGATCATCGCCCGCTCGGCCCGCCCGTAGTCGCGGGCCAGCTCGCGTACGAGCGGCGCGGGCACGCCGGTCACCGGCTCGGTGCGCTCCGGGCTCGCGTCGGCGACCGCCGTGCGCAGCGCCTCGAAGCCGATCGTCGCGCGACGGATGAACGTCTCGTCGATCAGCCCCTCGTCGATGAGCACGTGCGCGACGGCGTTCGCGAGCGCGATGTCGCTGCCGAGCTGCGGCGCGAGGTGGCGGGTGGCCCAGCGCGTGGATGGGGTCGCGCGCGGATCGATCGCGTACAGCCGCGCGCCGCGCTCGAGGGCGCGCAGCACGTGGTGGAAGAAGATCGGGTGCGTCTCGCGGGCGTTCGACCCCCAGAGGAGGATCACGTCCGTCTCCCCGACCTCACGATAGGAGCTCGTGCCGCCCCCCGCGCCGAACACCGTCGCCAGACCGACGACGCTAGGTGCGTGTCATGTGCGGTTGCACGAGTCGACGTGGTTCGATCCCACCGTCGCGCGCATGAACTTCTGCGCGAGGTAGTTCACCTCGTTGCTCGCCTTCGAGCAGGAGAAGCAGCCGACCGCCCCGCCGCCGTGCGCGTCGATCGTCCGCCGAAAGCCCGCCGCCGCGCGATCGAGCGCCTCGTCCCAGCTCGCCGCGCGCAGGGCGTCGCCGTCGCGGACCAGCGGGGTCGTGAGCCTCGGCATCGCGTGCTGCATACGAAGAAGAGTAGACGCGCGCGGCGCCTTCGCGGCCGCGAAATTCGTGGCGTGGCGCGTCACGCCGGGGCTCAGCCGGCGACGCGCTCGGGGTGCGCGTACACGGTGAACCGCCGGTCGCGCAGAAAGCCCACCAGCGTCATGCCGAAGCGCTCGGCGGCGCGAATGGCGAGGCTCGACGGCGCCGACACGGCGCACAGCACGGGGATCGCGGCCATCGCCGCCTTCTGCACGAGCTCGAAGCTCGCGCGCCCCGAGACGAGCGCGATCGCGGGCGGGGCGCCGAGCGCGTCGTCGAGCACCAGCCTTCCGATCGCCTCGTCCATCGCGTTGTGGCGGCCGACGTCCTCGCGCGCGACGACCAGCTCGCCCGCGGCGTCGAAGAGCCCGACCGCATGCAGCCCGCCGGTCTGCTCGAACAGCGGCTGCGCGTCGCGCAGCCTCGCGGGGAGCGCGGCGATCGCGCGCGCCGCGACGGCGGGGCCGCGCGCGATGGCGGGCGTCGCGCGCTCGATCTGGTCGATCGAGGCCTTGCCGCAGACGCCGCAGCTCGAGGTCGCGAGGAAGTTGCGCTGGAGCGCGCCGTGATCGAAGTCGCGGGCGAGGCGCACGGTGATCTCGTTGTGTCGGCCGACGCCAGGGAGCAGCTCGCGGAAGGTCGGCTTGGCGAGGTCGACGAGGCCGCGGATGAGCCCCTCGGTCAGCAAGAAGCCGACCGCGAGCTCTCGCTCGTGCCCCGGCGTCCGCATCGTGACGGCGAGGCGCAGGGGCTCGCGCCCCGGCGCCTCCGTGAGGATCTGCAGCGGCTCCTCGGCGACCACCCACTCCTCGTCGGGGCGCGTGGTCTCGTCACGCCGCACGACGACGGGGACGCGATGGGCGGCGGGGAGCGGCACCGGGAGACCATACCGTGTCGTCGCGGCGACGGCGTCCGACCGCGACGGATCGCCCGAGGGGTACGCGGGCGGCTGGTACTAACGTCGCCGCATGTCCGAGCGCCGCTTCGACGTCGTCGTCTTCGGGGCCACCGGGTTCACCGGCAAGCTCGTCGCCGCTTATCTGACGCGCAAGCGCGCGCGCGAGCCGTTCACCTTCGCGCTCGCGGGGCGCAGCCTCGAGAAGCTCGAGCAGGTGCGCGCGTCGCTCGCGGCGATCGATCCGGGCGCCGCGGCGATCGAGCTGCTCGTCGCCGACGCGAGCGACCGCGCCTCGCTCGAGGCGGTCGCAGCCGAGGCGCGCGTGGTGCTCACGACGGTCGGCCCCTTCGCGCTGCACGGCGAGCCGCTCGTCGCCGCCTGCGTCGCCAAGGGCACCGACTACGTCGACATCACCGGCGAGCCCGAGTTCGTCGATCGCCTGATCGTCGGCTACGACGAGGCGGCGCGCGCCGCCGGCGTGCGGGTCGTCAACTGCTGCGGCTTCGACAGCATCCCCCATGATTTGGGCGTGCTGTTCACCCTAGGCGCGCTGCCGAAGGGGGCGCGGATCACCATCGAAGGGTGCGTGCGCAGCTCGGGCACCTACTCCGGCGGCACCTGGCAGTCGGCCGTGAACGCCTTCGCGCACCTCGGCGAGGCGCGACGCCGCGCGCGCGAGGCGCGCCGCGCGGCCACCGGCGGACGCAGCGTTCGTGGCGTGCGGCCGTCGTTGCGCTGGGAGCCGCGCCTGTCGTCGTGGCTCGTGCCGCTGCCCACGATCGATCCGCAGGTCGTGCTCCGCAGCGCGCGCGCCCTCGACGACTACGGGCCCGAGTTCCGCTACGGGCACTACGCGCAAGTGAAGCATCTCTCGACCCTGGTCGGCGGCGCGGTCGCGCTCGCGGGGATCGTCGCGGCCGCGCAGGTACCCCTCGCGCGGCGCGCGCTCGAGCGATTGCGTCCGTCGGGGGCGGGCCCGAGCGAGGCAGAGCGCGCCAAGGCGCGCTTCGCCGTGACCTTCCTCGCTCGCGGCGACGGCGTCTCGCTCACGACGCGGGTGAGCGGCGGCGACGCGGGGTACGACGAGACCGCCAAGATGCTCTCGGAGTCGGCGCTCTGCCTCGCGCGCGATCGCGAACGGCTGCCGGCGCGCGCCGGCGTGCTCACCCCCGCGGTCGCGATGGGGACGCAGCTCATCGCTCGCCTGCAGGCGGCCGGTCTTCGCTTCGAGACCGTCGACCCCGGCTGATCGGCGCGCGCCGCGGCGTCGCGCCACGCGCGCGAGTCAGGGCTTGCCGCCCGTGCTCGGCACCGCCTTCGGCCCGCCGCCGATGGCCACCGGGATGTTCGACACGAAGAGCTGATCCATCAGCTGCGCCGCGTTGTGCTGGTGCAGCGCGAGCGTGATGCGGGTCTCGTTGAGGAGCTTGCGCAGCTCGCTGTCCATCGTCGTGACCCGCTGACTCTGCGCGATGGCCTCGACCGGGAGATCGTGATCGCCCGCGAGCGGGCCGAGGTAGATCGCCTCGAAGCTCCGGCCGGTCCTGGCCTTCAGCCGGTTGTGCTCCGCGATGTTCGCCGCCTGGTAGCCGGCTTGGATCGGGTCGTTCACGTCGAGGTCGAGGTCGTAGCCGAGCTTGGTCGCGAGCGCCTCGAGCCGCAGCTCGGTCGACAGGTCATCGGCGCGCAGCTGGCTCGCGAAGGCGCGCACGTCGGGGGTGGCCGCGCGCTGCAGCGCGACGTTCGCGAGCCGGATCTCGGCGCGGTCGGCCTCGTGCAAGAGGCGCAGCGCCGCCTGGATCCGCGCGTCGTCGCCGAGCGTGCACGACGCGATCAACTTCTTCGCCGGTGCGGCGCGGCCCCCCTGGGCCGTGACCGTCGAGGCGCCCGTCGTTCCGGTCTTCGCCTCGTCGGCGGAGTACGCGAGCCCCGCGACGCAGAGCGACAACGCTGCCGTCGCCACCCATGGAGCGAATCGGTTCATCGGAGCACCTCCAATCACCGAACGCAGGCGAAAGCCGTACCGTCGCGGAGGAGGCGGCGATCCGTGCGCGCCCGCGCCGACGTGCGACGGACGAGCGGCGACGCGGGGCACGCAGGCGTGCACGTTCGGCGACGCGCGACGAGGGCCCATACCGCCTAGCCGCTCGCTCAATGCCCCGTGAGCGGTGCGGGGATCGTCGTGCCTGGGCGGACGGCCGGCTCGAAGCGGTAGACCTTGAGCGTCGCTAGGACGAGCGTCGCGACGACGAGCGCCAAGCCGAAGAACCCCATCGCGATGAAGCGCGCCTTGCGCGTCCGCGGCTCGTCCTCGAAATCGCCCGTGTGCAGCATCGCGATCGCCCCGCGCGCCTCGAGCCTTTTGGCGTGCACGCGCGTTGCCACGATACGGGGCGCTGATGGCGCAGCTCGCGCGGCGATCGCCGCGCTCGACTCGTGGGTCAGAGCGCCGTGCGCGCGAGGATCTGCGCCTTGAGATCGTCGCCGTCGACGAGCCCGGCGAGCAGCGCCTCGGCCGGCGTGCGCCCCGCGGCGACGAGCGCCTCGAGCGGACGCAGGTGCACGCGCTCGTCATGGCCGTCGCGGTCGAGCACGCCGCGTCGCGCGAGCCCGCCCATCGCGATCGACACGACCCGCTCGGCGACGCTCTGCAGCGTCGCGCCGCGGAACGGCGTGCGAAGCCCCTCGAAGGGGACGCGGTGGCGCGCGGCCTCGAGCTCACCGTGCGTGAAGTCGGCCGTGAGCGCCTCGGCGTCGCCGAGCGCGCGATCGTCGTAGAGGATGCCGGTCCACAGCGCGGGCATGGCGGCGAACAGGTGCGTCGGCAGCGAGTCGGCCCCGCGGATCTCGATGGTGCGCTTGAGGCGGACCTCCGGGAAGAGCGTGTTCAGGTGGGTCTCCCAGTCGACCATGGTCGGCCGATGCCCCGAGAAGCCGTGCTCCATGAAGTCGCGGAAGCGCTGGCCGCGGTTGTCGACGGCGTGACCGCCGCGCTTGAACATGAACATCGGGCAGTCGAGCGCCCACTCGACGTAGTCGTCGAAGCCGGCCCCCTCGCGCCAGAGCTGCGGCAACAGCCCGGTGCGATCGGGGTCGACGTCGAGCCACACACGCGCGCGGCACGAGAGCTCGCCGGTGAGCTTCCCCTCCACGAACGGGCTGTTCGCGAACACCGCGGTCGTGATCGGCGCGAGCTTGAGCGCCACGCGCAGCTTGCGCATCGCGTCCTGCTCGCTCGCGTAGTCGAAGTTCGCCTGCACCGTCGAGGTGCGGCGCATCATGTCGAGGCCCGAGCCGCCGCGCGTGGGCAGGTACTCGCGCATGATGCCGTAGCGGGACTTCGGCACCCAGTCGAGGTCGTCTTGGCGCGCGAACGGGTGGAACCCGAGGCCGAGCCACGTGATGCCGAGGTCGCGCGAGATCCCCTTGAGCTCGGTGAGGTGCCCGATGAGCTCGGCCACGATGAGGTGCACGTGCGGCAGCGGCGCGCCCGAGAGCTCTAGCTGCGCGCCCGGCTCGAGGGTGATCGAGCCGTCGCCGCGGCGGAGCGCGATGGTGGGGGCGCCGTCGTACTCGGACTCCTCGATCCAGCCGTGCCGATCGACGAACGCGCGCAGGAGCGTCTCGACGCTCTTGGGGCCGCGATAGTGCACCGGCGCGTAGGTGTCCTCGAACACGCCGAACTTCTCGGCCTCGGCGCCGATGCGAAACTCGGTTTTCGGCTTGCAGGCGCGGACGAACGGCAGCAGCAGCTCGCCGCGCTCTCGAAGGGGCGCGTCGCCGGCGTGCGCGAGGTGCGGGTGAGGCTCCGGGCGCTGCGGCTCGCTGCGGGGACCGTTGGGCATGGGGAGCGCCGAATCGAGCACGAGAGGAGCGATGCGGGAAGAGGCGGCGCGGTTCCCTCTTTCGATCGAGCGCTCGACGGGCGCGACCGCTCGAAGCCCCTCACGCGCGGCGAGCGCGCGCCGCGAAGGCGCGCTGCGCGGCGAGCGCCGCCGCGCCGACGGCGCCGATCAGGTCGAGCCCGAGCGTCCACCAGAGCTCGTGCGCGCGTTCGGCGGCGAGCGCCGCCGCGCGCGCGTCCTGCGAGGTCATAAGCCGCGCGCCGAGGCGCAGCCCGTCGCGGCGAAGGCGCCCGATCGCGGCCGCGACGGCGCGCGGATCGGCGCTGCGCACGACGACGCAGGCGACGTCGGCCGGCACCTCGGTCGCCGCCTCCGCGGGGAGCTCCACGAGCGTCGCGAGCCCGTGCGCCCCCGCGAGCTCCACGAGCTGAACCGCCCTTGCGGCCGTGTCGGCGAGCACGATCACGGCGTCGACCCCGGCGACGGCGAGGCGCTCGACGTGCGTGCGCGCCTCGGAGCTCGCCCGCTCGTCGCCGCCCATCGGGTCGAGCTCGCCGATGATCGCGGCGGCGCGTGGAGCCCCGAGAGCCGCCTCGCGCGAGAGATCGATGGCCAGGCCCGTCAGCGCGGCCGCGCGGTAGGCGAAGCCCGTCGTGCGCAGCCACGCCGCCGACGTCCGCGCGGTCGGCGCGACGATCGCGTCGGCGCCGGCGTCGAGGACGGCTCGCTGCAAGGCGACGATCCGCTCGGGCGCATGGCGGATCGCGCGCGGCACGATCTCGGCGGGCGGCGCCTCGGCGGCCCGCGCGAGCTCGTCGAGCGGGCTCGGGCCGAGCAGGATCGGAGCGTGCCGGCGGCGCAGTCGGTCGAGGAACGCGTGCGTCGCGGCGAGTCCGGCCTCTGGCATGCGCTCGGGCACGAAGCATAGAGAGGATCTCCCGCTTCGGCCAGAACCTCGCTTGGCCCGAGGGGGCAGCCCTTGACCGCGCCGGGGAGCGTGGGCACAGCTCTGCGGTCATGAAGCCCTTCGCGACGCTCGGCTCGGAGATCGGCAAGGTCCGCGAGCGCGTTCGCCGCAGCGCTGAATCGCTGCGCTCTTCGCGGGTCGCGGTCGACGTCAAGGAGCAGCGCGATCGGCTGCTCGCGAAGCTCGGCGAGCAGACCTTCCGCCTCGTCGCGGAGCGCAAGCTCGCCGTGCCCAAGGTGCTGCAGGACTCCGTCGAGCGCCTCGCCGCGCTGCTCGGCGTGCAGCTGCCGCAGCCGCCCGTCGCGTCCGAGCCCGAGGCCTCGGCGGCGCGCGGCGTCGAGGCCGCGCCGATCGAGCCGACGGAGGAGCCGCGTGGAGGGGCGATGGCGCCCGAGCCCGAGTCGCCGCCGCGACCGGAAGCGGCGCGCGGCGTCCTGCAGGGGCGAGCAGAGGTCGCCTCGCACCCCGACACGCCCGGAAATTCCCACGCCACGAGCGTCTCGCGCGAAAAGTCATCGCCAAAGAGGCAAAAGCGCGCTACACGGCGCCGCACCAAGTGAACGCGAGCCCGCGCCGTCGGCGGGCCTCTCGTCACGTCCCGGGGCCGTAGCTCATCTGGGAGAGCGCCTGCATGGCATGCAGGAGGTAGCCGGTTCGATCCCGGTCGGCTCCACAACTCGGTACGAGGCCGCGAGCGCCCCTTTCTCTCGACGCAGAGAAGGGGTTTCGTGTTTCTGAGCGCGCCCCTGCGTGAGGTACAACGACCCGATGGGCAGCGGCGCACCCGTCCTCGCCGGCGACGTCGGCGGCACCAAGACCGTCTTGCGGCTCGTCGCGCGCGGCGGCGGCGCGCTCCTCACGCGTCGCTACGACAGCGCGGCGCACGCGGGGCTCGAGGCGATCGTGAACGAGTTCCTGCGCGAGGTCGCCGCGCAGGCGCTCGCGGCGCCGCGGCTCGCGGCGTTCGGCATCGCCGGGCCCGTCGTCGACGGCGTCTGCACGACGACGAACCTCCCGTGGCGCGTCTCCGAGCCCTCGCTCGCGGCGGCGTGCGGCTTCGAGGCGGCGCGCTTGATGAACGACTTCGAGGCGACCGCCTACGGCGTGCTCGAGGTGCCCGCCGCCTCGCTCGTGCTCCTGCACCCGGGCCAGGCGCGTCCGCGCGGCGCCATCGCGGTGCTCGGTGCGGGGACGGGGCTCGGCGAGGCGCTGGTGGTCGATCGGCGGACGTCGGCGCTCTCGAGCGACTGGCTGGTGGTGCCGGGCGAGGGGAGCCACGCCGACTTCGCGCCGTTCGACGAGCAGACGCTCGGCCTCTGGCGCTGGCTGCGCGATCGTCACGGTCACGTGTCGTGGGAGCGCGTCGTGAGCGGGCTCGGCATGGGGAGCATCTACGAGTACCTCCGCGACTCGGGGGCCTACGCCGAGTCGCCGGCGATCGCCGCGGAGCGCGCGGCGCGCGACCCCAACGCGGTGATTGGCGAGCACGCGGTCGCGGGGGACGATCCTCTGTGCTCGGCGACGATCGAGCTGTTCGCGGCCTGCTACGGGGCCGAGGCCGGCAACCTCGCGCTCAAGGGGCTCGCGACCGGCGGCGTCTTCCTCACCGGCGGCATCACGCCGAAGATCCTGCAGAGCCTGCGGGCGGGGCGCTTCGCCGAGCGCTTCCGCGACAAGGGGCGCCTGTCGTACGTGGTCGAGGCGATCCCCGTCTACGCGGTGCTCGATCAGGAGGTCCCGCTCTACGGCGCTGCGCGGGTCGCCTTCACGCTGTGAGCGCGCGGCGCCGACGTCCTCGATGCAGCGAGGGGCGCTCGTCGCGCGCCCGTGCATCGCCGACGGCGGGCCCGTCACCTCGACAGCGCACGAGAGGCGCCCCGAGTGGGGGCGCTCGCCGCCCACCGCGGTGCCCGTGCCCTGGTGACCGGTGACCTCGCACGCGTAGCACTGCCCCGTGCACGCGGTGTCGCAGCAGAACTTGACGAAGAGGCTAACAGGCCGTTGAGAATCGGCTTGCGGGAACTGTGACAGACAGCAGGCCGTGTCGATCGCGCGGCGAGCTTCGGGTCGACGCGGGAGAGGATCGGGCAGCTCCGGAGAAACTCAACGGCCTGCTAGTGCCGACAGGCCGAAGTGGG
>JAJXTK010000572.1 GCA_021783935.1 Myxococcales bacterium
GCGCTCAAGATCACGGCGGCCAAGTCCTCGGTGCTCCAGCGCGGTGGCCGCCGCGACGACAAGGCGATCGAGCCGATCCTCGCGTGCGTGCGCGCCTCGTTGAAGGACCTCCCCGCGGCGCCCGCCGACAACGGGGTCACCCGCGAGCACGCCCGCTACGTCGTCTACTACCCGCTCACGATCACCGTGCCCGCGGCGGGCGGGACGACGCCCGCCCCCTCGGCGAGCGCGGCCGGCGAGAAGGCGACCTCGGGCACCGCCACCGTGCAGGTCGACACGGCGATCGTGCGCGACGCGCCGCACATGACCGGTCAGCCGATCGGGCGCCTCTCGCGCGGCACCAAGGTCACCACGATCGGCACCGCCGGCCACTGGTACCACGTGCGCTTCGGCGAGAACGACGCCCAGGATGGCTGGGTGTTCCGCAACAACATCGGCAAGTAGCGCTCGCGACCTCCGTCGGACCGCCCCCCGCCGCGCGGCCACGAGGCTCCGCCCCCGCCAGGCTGCGGACTTCCTCCGAGTCCGACCGACGCTCTGCCGCGTCATGGCTCGATTCTGCGCGCGATCGACGACCGCCTGCCGACGGTCACGGCTTCTGCAGGCTCCGATCCGACCGCCTGCTAGAGCGCCAGCGCGGCGAACCCCTCGCTGTTGCGCAGGGGCCCCGCGCGCGCCGTGAGCACCTCGCAGCCGTCCTTCGTGACGAGGATCGTGTGCTCGAACTGCGCCGAGAGCGAGCCGTCCTTGGTGACCGCGGTCCACTCGTCGTCGAGGATCTCGATGCGCCAGTCGCCGATGTTGATCATCGGCTCGATGGTGAAGAGCATCCCGGCGCGCAGACGCGCCCCGGTGCCTCGCTTGCCGACGTGGCTGACCTTCGGCTCGTCGTGGAACTTCTTGCCGATGCCGTGCCCCACGAAGTCGCGCACGACGCTGCAGCCGCTGCCCTCCGCGTACTCCTGGATCGCCGCGCCGACGTCGCCGAGCCGGGCGCCGTCGCGCACCTCGGCGATGCCGAGCTCGAGGCATTTGCGCGAGACCTCGGTGACCTTGAGCGCCTGTGGCGAGGGTCGGCCGACGTAGAAGGTCGCGGAGGTGTCGCCGTGGTAGCCGTCGAAGATCGTCGTGACGTCCACGTTGATGATGTCGCCGTCGGCGAGCACGGCCTTGGGGGTCGGGATGCCGTGGCACACCACGTCGTTGACCGACGTGCAGACCGACTTGGGGAAGCCGTGGTAGTTCAGCGGCGCGCACTTGGCGCCTCGCCGCTTGGTGTCCTCGACCACGAGCCGGTCGATGTCCTCGGTGGTGATTCCGGGCGCGATCATCTCGCCGACGCGCATGAGCGTCTCGGCGGCCATGCGGCCGACCACGCGCATGCCCTGGACGTCCCGCGGCGAAGCAATGTTGATCATCGGCGATTCGATTCGACGGGCCGCGTGGAGGACGCAGAGGTCGGGCTAGTTGTTGCCGAGCAGCTCGAGCTGCTTCTTCACGTCGGCCAGCAGGCCGCTGCTCGCGCCCGACAGATGGTAGTGGAAAGAGGGGGCGTCGGCGTCCTTCGGCGGCACGTAGGCCCGGTAGTACATCACGAGCTTGCGCCCGATGATCTCGGCCTCGCGCCCGCGGACCGTGCCGAAGCACGGGCTGTCCGGCCCGATGAACAGCAGCAGCGAGTGCCCCGGCGAGCGGCCGGCGAGCGGCTCCCCCTCGATGACCAGCTCGACCTTGAAGCGCAGCTGCCCTCCGACCGGCTCTCGAGACACCCCGCGGACCTTCACGACGAACACGCCGTCGGACTCGCTCAGACGCTGACCGATCAGGTGATCGTTGGAGTCGTCGCGCGGCGGCTCCACCTCCGGCGCCGCCGGGACGGCGCCGACGTCGATGCCGTCGTCGAACAGCTTCGCCTCGGTGCCGGTCCACTGCTCGGCCGGGTGAGCCGGTGGGGCGGCGGGCGCGGCGGGCGGCGGGCAGGCCGTGAGGGTCAGTGACGCGGCGAGGAGCGCGACGAGCAGCGGGCGGGAAAGGGCGGGGCGCACGAGCCACCGCTAACGCGACGGCGACGGGGACGCACGTCGCCGGGCAACGGGCTCCGCGCGGCGCCCGGGGCTGTGCTAAATCGCGGCCATGCAGGCGATTCGCCGCCGTGCCGTCCTTGCCGCACTCGCCGCGATCGGCGCCGTCGCTTTGGCGGCCTGTGGCGGTGCTCAAAAGAGGACCGACTACGACCAGCTCAAGACGCCCGACGAGCGGACCGCGCACGCCTGGATCGCGCGGGCGTTTCACAAGCACGGGGTCGAGCCGCAAGAGGGGCGCGCCATCGACATCGGCAACGGCGGCTCGATGATGGTCGACATCGTGGCCGCCGGGCACCCCTGGGGCGTGGCCTGGCTCCGCGACGACGAGCTTCTGGAGCTCAAGGGCAAGCTGCCGCCCGCGCCCGACGGCAGCGACAAGCTGTGGGTGCACCGTGGGGTGGGCGACGACGCCGACTTCGCCGTGTTGATCCTCGAGGCGCGCGACTACCAATACGACCCCGATCCGCGCGGCGAGGGGGTCGTCCACTCGATTCAGGAGTCGGAGGCGCGGACCATCCGCGACGTCAGCGACTTCTTGCGGCACGCGCTCGCGGGCGAGTTCCAGTGAGCTCTCCCGCCGCGGGCGCGGGCGGGGTGCGCGCCGGGCTCGCGATCGGGCCGCTCCTCGCCTGCATCGGCATCGCGTGGACCGCGATCGCGCCCTCTGCGTTCTCGAGCGCCGCCGTGCTCGCGGGGCTGCTCGCCTCTTTCTACGCGACGCACCGCTTCGGCCGCACCGGCGTCGATCGGGGAGGCCTCGAGGAGGCGGGCGAGGCGCGGTCGGACGAAGACGACGCCGAGCGGCTACGCCACGAGCGCGAGGAGGCGCGCGCGAGAGCGCGGCGCGGCGAGGGGGCCTAGCAGGCCGTCGAGAAACGGCCTGCGGAAACTGTGACCGTCAGCAGGCCGTGGTCGATCGCGCGGGAGATCGCGGCCTGACCCGGGAGCGGATCGGCGGGTCTAGGAGGAGCTCCACAGCGCTGCTAGCGCCGCCCCTTGAAGCCCATCATCCCCTGGACGACCGACTCGCTCTGCTCCGCGACCTCGGCCTCTTCGCGCGCGCGATCGGCGCAGTCTTCGCAGAGCTTCTTGGCCTTGCCGTCGACCTTCACCGACACCAGCCGGTCGACCTCGTTGTCGCAGCCCCTGCAGATCGGCATGGGGGGATTCTAGCGCCCCGCCGCGCACGCGTCCGGCGGCGCGAGGCCCGCGAGCACGTAGGCTCGACACCACGCCGGAAGCTCGCCGTCGCGCCGCGCCCGTGCATCGAGCGCGTCGAGGGGCGCCCGATCGCCCCCTCGCCGCGCGTCGATGGCGGCGCCGTAGAGCCGCGCGCCGAGGCAGTCGCGGCACTGGTCTGCGTAGTGGAGCTGCGCGAGGCGCGCGAGGTCGAGGCGCCCACGCTGCATGAAGAAGAGGACGCGGTTGGCGAGCGCGGGGGCGCGCGAAGGATCGAGCTCGATGGCGCGCGAGACTTCGGCGAGCGCGGTGTCGAGCCTCCCCTCGGCGGCGCGCACCACGGCGAGGTCGTTCCACCCGGCCGCGAGCGAGGCGTCGAGGCCCACGGCCGCCGTCGCGAGCGCCGCGGCCTCGTCGAGCCGGCCGCCCGCGCGCAGCGGCGGGATCGACCCGAGGTGCGCCTGCGCGAGGAGCACGCGGGTGAGCGGCGAGCACGCGTCCAGCCCCTCGCCGCAGAGCGCTCGATCGAGCGCGAGAAGGCGCGCGACGCCCCTCGTCGAGGGGGCGGGCACGCCTTCGGCCATCGCGCGCACGAGCGGGGCGGCGTCGTCGACCTCTGTCGCGAACGGCCACCGGGGCTGCGAGCCTGCGTCGACGAGCACGGCCCTCGCCCCCTCGCCGAGCGCGGCGTCCAACGCCGCCGGGACCCCGCCGAGCCGGGGCGCGAGGTGCCTCGGCGCGCGCAGGAACGTGCGCGGGATCACCTCGACGTCGGGACGCGCCCCCTCGACCAGCTGGGCGAACAGCGAACCGCCGCAGAGATCGTCCGCCTCGCACACGACGATCGCGCGCGGCGGCACCCGCGCGAGCGCCCCCGGCACAGTCCACGTCTCGGCCACGAAGCGCCCGTCGCTCCCCGCGAGCTCTAGGCGCAGGCGAGGCAGCGTGCCGAGCACCGCGAGCGCGGCCGCGAGCACCGCCGGCGCCGGCGCGCGTCGGGCGCCGATCGCGTCGACGGCCGCGCCCGCGAGCAGGGCGACGCCGAGCAGCGCCGCGCGC